>NZ_CAXCAM010000057.1:0-15324 GCF_963980585.1 uncultured Ilumatobacter sp. | reverse complement strand
GAGCCGAGGCCATCCATCCATCGTGGTAGACCGACCGGCTCCCCATGATCTCGAAGTACTGGGTTCGCAGACGACCATCAGCGGCTGGATCATTGAATGTGTAGACCATGCTCACACCATCGATCGGGTCCTGTTCGACTCCGTTGACTTTCTGCGGTGGAGTGATACCGAGAATCTCATAGATCGTCGGTACCACATCGTTGCAGTGGTGGAATTGCGGACGCGGCGTTGCGTCAGCGGCAATCTTGGCGGGCCAGCGCACCGCCATTGGATTGCGAGTGCCACCGAAGTGCGAGGCCAGCAGTTTGGTCCCCTGGTAGGGAGCACTGCCCGCCCATGCCCAGCCACCGTGATACATGTTGTCGGTCAGCGGGCTGCCGAGCGCGTCCAGACCACCGAGGCCTTCCAACGCCTCCAGGTGCTGGTCGACGGTGCTGGGGATGCCGTTCTGGGCGAGCAGTTCGCTGATGGTGCCGTCTTGCCCTTCGGCTGAGGAACCGTTGTCGCCCCAGACGTAGACGATCAGGGTGTTGTCGGCTTTGCCAAGCCGCTCGATCTCATCGATCAACCGACCGACTTGCACATCAGTGTGGTCGGCGAAACCGGCGAGCACTTCCATCAACCGGCGCTGGAATGGCCGTTGGGTTTCGGGAATGCTGTCCCACGACGGCATCGTTGGATGCCGCGGCGTGAGCTGTGCGTCGGCCGGGATCCAGCCTTTGTCCTTGGCGTTCACAAAGGCCCGCTCGCGGTAGGCGTCCCAGCCGTCGTCGAACTTGCCCGCGTACTTGTCAGACCATTCCTTTGCGACTTGGTGCGGACCGTGGATTGCGCCGGTTGCCCAATACATATAGAAGGGTTTGTCAGGCTGAATCGCGTCCTGAGTCTGCAGCCAGCCGATTGCGTCATCAGCGAGATCTTCGGTGAGGTGATAGCCCTCCTCAGGCGTCCGGGGAGGCAGGACGCTGGTCGTGTTGCGCACCAGGTTCGGCTCGTACTGAGAGGCTTCGCCGCCAAGGAAACCGTAGAAGTACTCGAACCCCAGCCCCGTCGGCCAGTTCTCGAACGGCCCGGCGATTGTCGTCTCGTCCGCGGGCGTGTTGTGCCACTTGCCGAACGCGGCCGTGGCGTAGCCGTAATCTTTGAGCACCTCGGCCTGCAGGGCACTGCTCCGGGGAATCAGACCCGAATAGCCATCCCAGTCGTTGGTCAACTCAGCGATCTGGCCTGCTCCGACGCGGTGATGATTGCGGCCGGTCAGCAGTGACGCGCGCGTCGGCGAACACATCGCAGTGGTGTGGAAACGGTTGTACCCGACTCCTTCCTGAGTGAGCCGCTCCAGCGTCGGAGTGTGAATCTCTCCACCAAACACCTCGGGGAGCGCGGGCCCGGCGTCATCGATCAGCACGATCAGAATGTTCGGAGCGTCACCGGGCAAGCGCTGCACTCCCGGTTGCGGGCTGTAGATCGATTCCTGCATCGTGCGGCCGGCCACGCTGCCTGAGCCCGTTGGGGGAAAGGGAGGACCGTTCCGTCGACGTGTGGGCGATCAGTCGGGTCGGTCATTGTGGGTACCTTTGCGGTTGGCGACCGCTTCAGGGCGGCACAGGCAAACCATAGATGCGGATACTGCGATCTCACAATCGCAGGCAGCCTGTTGTGGCCGACGGAGCATGCACTCAGCACCGTCGCTCCGGACCAGTGCCAAGCAGCGAAGAGACGGCAGAACGGGAAGAGATTGGTTGGGCATCTCAGCAGGCACATCGGGGGTCTCGCTACTACGATGTGGTCTTCGCTCCGGTTTTCGGGCGCTGCCACCGACCTGACGGATGGGGCGCTGATCGTCGCCGAGCGCACCTCCGCATGACCCAGCATTCCTCGCACAGCGCCAACATCGACACGAGCTCGACCACCACGGTGGTCGTCCCCGGCGAACACGTCATGACGGCGCTCGTCGGGCCGCGCGACCAATTCCTGCGACGCGTCGAGCAGCAGTTCCCGGCCGTTCATATCCGAGTTCGCGGCAACGAGGTGCGTGTCGCCGGCGATGACACAGCGCAGGTCACCTCAGTGGCCCGGCTGTTCGAAGAGCTCGTCACGCTGATCCAGAACGGTCAGCAACTCGACGACAACACACTTGACCGGGTCTTCACCATGATCGAGGCCAACGAACGCCCGAGTGAGGTCCTCACCCACCAGGTACTGCGCGGCGCCAAGGGCCGCCAAGTCAAACCGAAGACCGCAGGACAGAAGCGCTACGTCGATGCGATCTCGAACAACGTCATCACGTTCGGCATCGGCCCGGCTGGTACAGGAAAATCATGGCTTGCTGTAGCGATGGCGGTACGAGCGTTGCAGGCAAAGCAGGTCGAGCGGATCATTCTCACACGCCCCGCAGTCGAAGCCGGCGAACGGCTCGGCTTCCTGCCCGGCGACCTCATGGCCAAGATCGACCCCTACCTCCGGCCCCTTTACGACGCGCTCTACGACATGATCGACGTCGAAGGTGTGCAGCGTCTTCTGGAGAAGCAGGTTGTCGAAGTCGCCCCGCTCGCGTTCATGCGCGGTCGGACACTGAACAACAGTTTCATCATTCTCGACGAGGCACAGAACACCTCTCCAGAACAGATGAAGATGTTCTTGACCCGCATCGGGTTTGGATCTCGCGTGGTGGTCACTGGCGACACGACGCAGGTTGACGTACCGAACGGCAAGAGTGGTCTGGCCTCCCTCGAGCACACGCTGACGGGCATCGACAGCCTGGCGTTCGTCAAGCTCGGCGGTGCGGATGTGGTTCGGCACAAGATCGTGGCGGACATTGTCGCCGCGTACGAACGTCGCGACGTCGAACGCGAGCAACAGCGCTCTGACGCGTCCGATGCCTGAGCCTGTCGTCGTGGTCGAAGACGTTCGATCCGCAGACGATTCTCCACAATCGGTCGTCGATGTCGACCGCTGGGAACGTCTCGCCGCGGCATCGCTGCGGACTGAGCAGGCCACAGGTGAGTTGACGTTGACCTTCATTGATCGAGACGAGATTGCGGCGTTGAATGCCGAACACATGGGCAAGACTGGACCGACCGATGTGCTGTCGTTCCCGCTCGATGACGAACCGATGCCCGATTCCGACATTCCTGTACTCCTCGGTGACATCGTCATTTCGCCGGCGGTCGCAGCTGGCCAATGCGCCGAGCATGCGGGCACGTTTGACGATGAGATCGCATTGCTCGTTGTGCACGGGGTCTTGCACATCATTGGTCACGATCACGCGGATCCCGAGGAACGCATGGTGATGCAGGAGCGCGAACTGGCACTCCTCTCCCAACATCACTGGGAAGGGCCGGCTCCGGTGGGCTTCCGGCAGGATCACCGTGATGATCTGGGCGGCACAGCGGAGTAGCTTCGCCATTCATGGAGATCTCCCTGGATGGAAAAGTTGCATTGGTCACCGGAGCATCGCGCGGCATCGGCAAGGCGATCGCCGCGTCAATGGCTGAAGCCGGCGCCAAAGTGATGCTGAACAGCCGTAAACAGGACGCCCTCGAGGCGGCCGCAGCTGAAATGACCGGCGAGGTCGACGTGTTCGCCGCCAACGCTGGCGACGATGATGCCGGTGAGCGGGCGGTGCAGGCCACCATCGAACGCTTTGGAGGCCTGGACATTCTCGTGAACAACGCGGCGACCAACCCGTACTACGGGCCCACTATGGGGGTCGACAAGTCCCGGTACGACAAGACCTTCCAAGTCAACCTCGATGCCCCCATCTTCTGGACGCAAGCCGCATACGAACACGCCATGAAGGACAAGCCGGGCGTCATCATCAATATTGCATCGGTCGGTGGTCTGCGGGCCGAAAGCGGGCTCGGCGTCTACAACCTCACCAAGGCGGCGATCATCCACCTGACCCGTCAATTGGCCGGCGAAATTGGGCCGAACCGTGTGGTCGGTATCGCTCCGGGTCTTGTGCAGACGGACTTTGCTGCCTACCTCGTCGACAATTTCGGAGAGAGTCTGGCCGCTCGGCTGCCGCTTGAACGGCTCGGAGATCCGCAGGACATTGCCAACCTGGCCGTCTTCCTCGCGAGCGATCAGGCCAGCTGGATCACCGGCGAGACCTACGTGATCGACGGGGGAGCGGGCGTCGCCGGATCGGGCGGCTGACCTCGCTGCAGCTTGCCGAGCGAGGTGCGCGGCAGCACCTCGACCAGATCGATGTGTTTGGGCGCCATGTAGGCGGGGTGCGTCGCCTTGACATGGTCGCGGAGTTTGTCGAGCGTCGGCGCGGTCCCGCTCACCGGAACGACAACGGCTGCGACAATTTCTCCCCATTGAGCGTCCGCCATGCCGCGAACGAGCACATCGGCCACATCAGGGTGCGTCGACAACGCCGCCTCGACTGCCTCAGGCCAGACGTTTTCTCCGCCGCTGATGATCAGGTCGGATCGTCGCCCAGCAACCTGGAGGCGACCGTTCTGCCAGGACCCAAGGTCACCCGTGGGGAGCCATCCGGACTCGTCGAGCGGGGAGGTGCCGTCGCGGTAGGAGCGAAGCAGCATCGGTCCACGGAGCCGGATCTCGCCGTCATCGGTGATGTCGACCTCCACATCAGCGAGCGGGAGACCGTCGTACACCACGCCCGAGCCGGTTTCGGTCAGCCCGTACGTGGTGATGGCATTTGGTGGGCGGTTCGCGGGTGGGCGTGAGCCGCCGAGCACGATGGCCCGATAGCCGGTCGGGTCAATCCGAGCCAGCGCGGTACCGACGAGCGAGATCAACGTCGCGGGCGACGCGTTCACCGCCGCCGTGTCGAACGCCGGAAGCACAGTGAGCGCAGTGTTGCTGTGCAATGCGCGCGTGACCACTGACAGTCCGCCGACGTGGGAGAGCGGTAGACACGCCAGCCAATGGTCGTCCATGCCGACACCGATGCGTGCCGTTGTGGCGGCCGCCGACGCGGCAACAGCATCGTGTGTGAGAACGACGCCTTTGGGTGTTCCGGTGGATCCACTGGTGGCGACCACCAGCGCATCGCCCTGCTCAACTGCAGCACCGACCCGCATCGCTCGACACACCTCGGCCTTGGCAGCCGCCGGCAGCCGCTGGTCGACCGGGAACGCAGCATTGCCGTCACGCCAGATGCGCTGCAGCTCCTCGACGAAACCAGGGCCCCCCGGCAGGTCGATCGCAACCAGGATCGCTGTCACGCAGTGATCGGATCGATGGGCGTGATGGTGCCGACCAGCGACTCGATCTCGGCGGCCACGGTGAGGCACCGCAGATCGGTCCACCGATCACCCATCACCTGCACGCCGACAGGAAGTCCGTCGACAATGCCGCCGGGAGTAATGACCGCCGGCGTGCCGAGAAGATTCGCGGGGACCACCGGGCGGATGGTGTCGGTGATCATCTCGAGATTGTCGAGGTCGAGATCGGCGCCATGAGCGAATGCCGGCTGAGCCCAGGTCGGGCCGATCAGAACCGGGTACTCAGCGAAGAACGCTGACCAGGTACGCATCGCCGCGAAACGCTCGGCGTGCAACGTCAGCATGAGCGGGAAATCGGTGTTCGGCAGGTGGGTGTCAAAGCTGGCCAGGACTTGCAGCGCCTCCTCACCCATCACCATCGACAGCAAATCCTTCTGGGCCCGGATATCGGCGATGAGGAGACGTCCCCAGAGATCAATGACCTCTTCGTAGGCCGGCGGCACGACTTCGACCACGTTGTGGCCGGCATCAGAGAGCCGGTCGCCAACGGACCTGATCGTCGCAGCGATTCCCACATCGGTGGCGCCGCCGGGCGGATCTGCCAGCACTGCAACCGTGAGCCGTTCGTCTGGAGCACTGTCGGTGAGGTTGGCAGGCAGCGAACGCGGATCGCGGATGTCAGGCCCAGCGAGCACGTTCAGCCCGGTGCGGACATCGGCCACGGTCCGAGCCATCGGCCCCTCCACCACCATCATTTGCGATGCCACCAGCATGTCCTCGGGCGGGACCACGGTCGCCATCGGGATGACCCCAACCGTGGGTTTGAGCGATGCGATACCGCAGCAATGTGCCGGGTTGCGGAGCGAACCACCGATGTCATTGCCCAGGCCGATCGGGCTCATTCCCGACGCAATGGCCGATGCCTCGCCGCCACTCGACCCGCCAGCGGTGACATTTGGGTTCCAGGGGTTCCGGGTCAGCCCGTGGAGCTGGGAGTCGGTGTGCACGCGCAGACCGAAGTCGGGCAGGTTCGTGCGCACGAACGGGATCGCTCCGGCGGCACGCATCCGGGCCGTCGTCGGTGCATCGATGGGTGCGATCGCCTCCGCGAAGGCAACGACACCCTGCGTTGTCGGGGTCCCAGCGACGTCGATGTTCTCTTTGATCGAGCACGGAACTCCATGGAGTGGGCCCAACTCGTCGCCAGCCGCCACTGCGGCGTCCGCAGCGTCGGCGGCAGCGAATGCTTCGTCGTCGAGTCGGCGGACCACCGCATTGAGATGTCCGTTGACGGCATCAACGCGCGCGAAATGGGCGTGGAGCACCTCGCGGCTCGAGGCCCCACCAGTCCGAATTGTCTCGGCCAGTTCACCTGCCGACAACTGCCACAGCTCACTCATCGCGACAGTCTCGCAAAGTTCTTAGGATGGCGAGGACATGAACACCTGGATCATTGGGGCACGGCCTCGCACGCTGCCCGCCGCCGTCGTCCCCGTGGCACTCGGCGCCGCCGCAGCCGTTGGAATCGGCACGATGACCTGGTGGCGCGTCGCAGCCTGTCTCATCGTCAGCCTCGCGCTGCAAGTCGGCGTGAACTACGCCAACGATTACTCCGACGGTGTGCGCGGTACCGACGACGTTCGGGTCGGCCCGACGCGGTTGGTTGCGAGCGGTCTCGCAACGCCAGCCGCAGTCAAACGCGCCGCATTCGTGTCGTTCGGCGTGGCAGCCGTCGCGGGGTTGGCCATTGCGCTCGACACGTCGCTCTTGCTCCTCGTTGTCGGCGCCGCCGCGATCGCCGCGGGCTGGTTCTACACGGGAGGGCCCAAGCCCTACGGGTACCTCGGGCTTGGCGAGGTCTTCGTCTTTGTCTTCTTCGGCCTGGTCGCCACCGTCGGTTCGACCTACGCCGCAGTCGGAAAGATCACTGCGCTGTCGGTCGTGGTCGGGTGCGTCGCAGGTTCGCTCGCATGTGCCTTACTCGTCATCAACAACCTGCGTGACATCCCGACCGATCGCGACGTCGGCAAGCGCACCCTCGCTGTGCGGCTCGGCGACTCCCGGACCCGATCGTTCTACGTGTTGTTGATCGTTGCGGCTTTCGTCCTGATCGGGGCGAGCGCCGCATGGCGGCCCCTCACGCTGCTGGGCCTGCTCGCTGCACCGCTCGCAGTGCCACCCATTCGCACGGTGCTCGGTGGCGCCTCCGGCGGTGCGCTGATCCCCGTACTCGGCGGCACGGGCAAACTGCAGCTTGCCGTTGGCCTCGCGACGACGATTGGTCTCGCGCTCGGCGGCTGATCAAGGCCGCTCGGCGAGCCAGTCGAGCAACGCCTGAACGGTGGCAGCCGGCTGCTCGAGGTGAGCGCTGTGGCCGGCGCCGTCAATCACTGCGACCGTGGCGTCGGGGAGCAACTCCGCCATGCTCTCTGCCACGGTTCGAAATTTGCGGTCTGTGGCGCCGACGATCAGTAGGACGGGGCACGCAATGTCAGCGAGCCGGTTCCACAATGGCTCCTGGGTGCCGGTGCCGGCGAGCCGAAGACTCGATGACAAGCCTGCTGCAGTGTTGCGAAGGCGATCTGCTCGCTGTGCCGTTTCATCGGTCAGTCCGGCAAAGAGCGGGTTCGTCAACCACTCGTCAATGAAGGCAGCAACGCCGACTCCATCGATGTGGTCGGCCAACGCATCGTCGGCAGCCCGGCGAGCACGTCGCTCGGCAGCATCGGCGATGCCGGGTGTCGCGCCGATCAACACCAGGCGCTCCACGGCGTCACGGTGTCTGAGCGCTGCGTGGAGAGCGACCCGTCCGCCCATCGAGTATCCGACAAGCGTGCCGGTGCTGCCGGCTGCAACGAGGCGTTCGGCCGAGCCCCACAGGTCGGCTCGAACCGCCGCCGAATCGCCATGCCCAGGAAGATCAACTGCAGTGATGCCCGCAGGGTCGAGCCCGTGACCGGTCAGGATCTCGACGACGTCAGCCCAGGATCGACTGGTCTGCGTGAATCCGTGCGCCAGCGTGATGTTCACGCGGTGCCGGCCGCCCCCAGCGCGTTGGCGGCCATTTTCCGCAGCACCTTTTCGAAGGTGTCGGCATCTTGTGCGCCGGGGACGGCCCATTCGCGATTGAAGACGTAGGTCGGAACTGCGGTGATCCCGTTGTGGTGCGCGTCCTCCAGTTCGGCCTGCACCTCGGCCACCCCGCGATCGGAGGACAGGAACTCCTCGATGTCGTCATGGTCGAATCCCAACTCAGCGGCACACGATGCCAGGACTTCCGGGGTGCCCACGTGTTCGCCGTCGGTGAAGTACGCCTGCATCAGCCGCTCCTTCATGGCCGCCTGAGCGACCGGCGAGCCGGGCTGGCCCGCAAGCCAGATCATCCGGTGGGCGAGCAGCGTGTTGGCGCGAAGCGCTTGATCCATGTGGAAGGTGATGCCGTCCTCGGCAGCGGCGTTCGTGACATGACTGAGGATCTCATCAGCGCGTTCAGGGCCGCCAAACTTCTTGGCATAGGCCTCGCGGACAGGCGTGGCGACCCCAGGTGCCGCAGTCGGGTCAAGTTGATAGGCGTGATACGTGATGTTGAAATCGACGCCGAGGTCGTCGTCGATCTGAGCGAAACCCGTTTCGAATCGGCGCTTGCCGATGTAACACCACGGGCACACAACATCAGAGAAGATGTCGACAGAGATCGATGGTCGGGTGAGAGTTCGGGTGCTCGTTTCCACGAAGGCCACGTTACGCCCCTAACGTCACTGGACAATGGTCGGCAAGAGCTCCGGTGATCCGCAACCCTGTGACGTGCAGGCGACGTTCTGCGCCACTCTTGTCGACGAATGGATCCGCTCTGGAGTGAGTCATGCGGTCATCTCGCCGGGCTCGCGGTCGACCCCGATGGCCATCGCCCTGGCGGAGCGAGATGACATCGATCTCCACATCGTGCACGACGAACGCGTGGCAGGGTTCCTGGCGTTGGGCCTAGGGCTCAGCGGTACCGCCGCGCTGTTGCTCTGCACGAGCGGAACTGCGGCAGCCAACTTCTTTCCTGCCGTCGTTGAAGCCGGGCTGTCTGACATCCCGATGGTGGTGCTGACTGCGGACCGTCCCCCAGAACTGCGCGGCGTCGGCGCCCCGCAGACCATCGACCAGACTGATCTCTACGGGGCCCACGTCCGATGGTTCCACGAGGCCGAAGTGGCCAACGTCGACACCCGGGATGACTGGCGTCCGCTTGCGCAGCAGGCCGTGACGCAGAGCGCACAGGGCCCAGTTCAGATGAACCTGGCCTTTCGTGAACCACTGTTGGGCACCTCGCAGGAGTTGCCGCAGGCGATCGAACCGTTGACCCACGTGCTCGAACAAGAAACCTGGCCCGTTCCTGAAGCACTGGCCCAAGCGCGGGGCGTGATTCTGGTCGGGGGGCGCAGTGGAGTCTCCGCCGACGACGTCCGTACTCTCAGGGCAGCGACGGGCTGGCCACTGGTCGCGGATCCGATCTCGGGCTTCCGCCATCTTGATGGTGTTGTCACCGCCGCGGAGTCAATGCTCAGGCACACACCGTTCGCCCAGGGGCATCTGCCCGACGCAGTCATCCGAATCGGTCGTCCGTCGACGTCCAAAACGTTGGCGCAATGGACGGACCGGGCGGTTGCACACGGAGCAACTCTGGTCCAGGTCGGCGGCCCAGGAGTGATCGACCCGGGCCGAAACGTCGCGGCACGTTGTTCGATTGCCGACGTCATCGACCGCTGCGATGGGGTCCGCCCCGACCCGGCGTGGACGCTGAGTTGGGAGTCAGCGGACCGTGCTGCTGACCAAGCGATCTTGGCGACGCTGGTCAAGCTCAACAGAACAGGCGAGCTGACCGAACCTGGAGTTGCTCGTCTGGTCGCCGATCATCTTCCCGACACCGTCGAGCTCGTCGTCAGTTCGTCGATGCCGGTGCGCGACCACGAATGGTTTGGCGGAGCCAACGCCCGAGCCCATGCCAATCGGGGCGCCAACGGCATCGACGGGGTCACCTCGACCGCATTGGGCTTGGCCTTGGGTCAGGGGAGCGCGGCTGTGCTCATCGGCGACCTCGCGTTCGTCCATGACAGCAACGCGCTCGCCGGTCTTGCCGGCCGCACGACCGACCTCCGCATCGTCGTCGTCGACAACGACGGCGGTGGGATCTTCTCGTTCCTCCCGCAGGCAGCAGCACTGCCAACGGAGCGTTTTGAGCAGCTCTTCGGCACTCCGCACGGTACAGATGTCCTTGCGCTCGCAGCAGCGCACGGACTCGCAGCGATCGATGTCAGCACGGCGGATCAGCTCGTCGATCAGCTCGCCCAGCCAGGGCCGTGGGTCGCACGGATTGCGTCGACGCGCAGCCGTAACGTGGAGGTCCACGCGGTGCTGCATGAAGCGGTCGCCGTGGCACTCGGCTGATCTTTGTCGTTTCTTTGCTACAGCGACATCGGACCTTGGTCCGCGGTCGTCACGGTGGAGCCATGTCACTGCACCAGACCCCCGACAGCCAGCCGTCAGGTATGGCGTCAATCGACGTCAATGTCGATGAGCCCACAGCCATATCGCCACCGTCGCGCCGGGCATTTCTCAGTCTGATCGGCGCAGGTCTCGGCGCGGCCGTGGCTGCGCCTTCGATTGCGACAGCACAACGTGCCGATGATGGTGGCCGACGCGAACGGCGGCGTCCTGATCGTGAAGGTCCTGACACCCGAGGCGACCGCAATCGTGACGGCGGTGGTACCGGCGGGGTGTCGGTCGACGGACCCGATCGATTCGGCCGGATATTCGACTTGCCGCCGTTCGCCGACCCAAGTAGCGAGCTGCGTGCAGCACTGATCGAAATGGGACGGCCGGGCGGAATGATGGACGCCAACGATCCGCTTGACGTCGGGCCGATTCGGCTGATCACCGAACCCGAACTGAGCCCGAACAATCGAGATAATCCTGCCAACACCGCTGGCGTGACGTTTCTGGGACAGTTCCTTGATCACGACATCACACGCGACGCAGGGTCGCGACTGGGCCGAGCGACGTCTGCCCGAGGCAGCACCAACTTACGGAGCGCGCGTTTCGATCTCGACAGCGTGTACGGCGGTGGCCCAGAACAATCGCCCGAGTTGTACGAGGGGTTCCGGCTCCGTATCGAGTCGGGCGGACAGTTCGAGGACCTCCCCAGGGACGACGACGGAACAGCAATCCTTGGAGACGACCGAAACGACGAGAACATGATGCTGGCAGGGCTCCAGTGCGCCTTCATCATGTTCCACAACGCGGTCCTCGCAAGTATCTCGGCCTCGACGGCAACTGCAGTCGACTTCGCTGATGCGCAACGCATTGTCCGACGGCACTATCAGTGGATCATCGTCCACGAAGTCCTCCCGCAGTTCGTGGGCCAGGAGATGGTGGACAGCATCGTCAACAGCGGCCGGCAAGTGTTCACGCCGAACGTGGCGCGGATCCCGCTCGAATTCCAAACAGCGGCATACCGCTTCGGTCACTCGATGGTCAGGCCGTCCTACCGCGCCAACCTTGCCGGATATGAGGGCGAACCGTTCTTCGCCTTCGTGTTCGATCCAAAGACATTCGGCGACGATGACCCTGACGACCTCACCGGACGGTCGCGAGCGGCTCGCCGATTCATCGGGTGGCAGACCTTCTTCGATTTCGGTGACGGCGAGGTCAAGCCCAATAAGCGCATCGACGCGGTGATGTCCACGCCGCTGTTCCAACTGCCGATGTTCAGTATCCCGACCGCCCGTGGCGAGGACATTGGACCGACATCACTCGCCACCCGCAACCTCCTGCGCCACATCACCTGGCAGATTCCCTCTGGGCAGCGCATCGCCGCTGAGATGGGGGTCGACCTGCTCAGCGCAGCCGATCTCAGCCAAGTGGGCCAATTGGGTGCGAATCTCGACCAGTCGACGCCGCTCTTCTACTACTTGCTGCGCGAGGCCGACGTGGTTGCAGACGGCCTCCACCTCGGGCCGTGCGGGGGTCGCATCGTCGGCGAGGTCTTCATGGCGTTGATCGAGCAGGACCCGGACAGCTACCTCAACGCCACGGCGGCAAACGGAGGGGTCTGGAGCCCTTCACTTCCGCAGCGCAATGGTCAGGTCGGCGACGATTTCACCATGGCCGACCTGCTGACGATTGCCGGCGTCGACCCTGACTCACGAGGCCAGTGATCACGGGCGGACAATCGCGCTGAGCATGGCCTGAAACTTCGCTTGGGTCTCAGCGAGTTCGGCGAGCGGTTCGCTGTCGGCAACAATGCCGCCGCCCGCGACGAGGCGTGCGCTCATGCGATCGGCGCTGAACTCGGCACACCGGATGGCGACCGCCCAGGTGCCGTTGCCTGCCGCGTCAACCCACCCGACAGCGCCTCCGTAGCGTCCTCGTTCGAACCCTTCGACGTTGCTGATGAGGTCGAGGGCCGCAGCACGCGGATGTCCTCCCAGTGCTGGGGTGGGCGAGAGCGCCTGAACAAGCTCGATCACCGACGGTCCGGGCTGGCTGAGCATGCCTTCCATGCGAGTTCCGAGGTGCTGCACGTTCGCGACGCTGACGATCGATGGCTCGGGTTCCCAGTCGAGATAACTCGCCCAGGGGAGCAACGTGTCGTGGACGACGTCGATCACGATGCGGTGCTCGATTTGGTTCTTAGCACTCGCCTGGAGTTCCGCGGCGAGGGCTCGATCGTTGTCGACGTCACCGGTTCGCCGCGTCGTGCCAGCCAGCGGATGGGAGCGGACGGTCGCTCCGGCGACTTCGACCAGCAGCTCAGGTGACGCGCCGACGAATCCGTCGATCGAGTAGCGGTAGCTCGACCCAAATGATGCTTTGAGGCGCTGGAGTACGGCGTGGATGTCCATCGGGACGTCGGCCGTGACGGTGATGGGCCGGGCAATGACTGCTTTGGTCAGGGCGCCCGCCCGGACCGCGTCTCGAGCGGCGGTGACCGCATCGAGGTACACTTCGGTGCTGTGGGGAGCTGTGGACCTGGAGTTGCCGATCGTGTAGTTCGCTGCAACGGGGACGGGTTCCGATACCGGAGCCAGCGCAGCAGTCGGGTCGACGTCGTCGACCCAGGTGACCCAGGAAATGCCATCGTCGCGCTTGCCGACCGTGACCTGCGGGATGATCAGTTCACCCCGGAAGCCTGGTGCAAAGGGGACCGATCCGAGGGCCAGTGGTGTCACGCCCTCGACGGTGCTGTCATGCTCGATTGCTGCAAGAGCGGCAACGGCGTCGCTGGTCTCGACGCGTCGGGCGACCCCCCGGCCCGCGACGCCCACGCCATCGCGCACGAAGAGGTACCCATGGCCACACGCGACGTCGTTCAGATCAGGTGCATCGCCGACAACATCGGCGAGGGGACGGGTGACAGCGCGCATCTTTGGAGCTTCGTCGATTTCTGACGTTCAGCTCCGCGTTCCCACCATCAGCTGCGTCAAACCACCCGACAGCTGCTCGTGGGTCGCATCGTCGAATCCGGCAGCGGCGAGCGCCTCAAGCATCACGGCGGGCTCAGGGAGATAGGCAACACTCTTCGGAAGGTAGGCGTAGGCGGGCCCGTCCGAGAGCGCTGCGCCGATCTTGGGCACGATCTTTCCGAAGTAGATGCCGTTGCCCCAGCGAACGAGGCCATTCTTGGGAACGCTCACGTCAAGGAGTGCAATACGTCCGCCTGGCTTCACGACTCGCCCGAGTTCGGTGAAGAACGTCGGGAGATCGAGCAGGTTGCGCAGCGCGAACCCGCACATCACACCGTCAACAGATGCACTGGGGACCGGGAGGCGAAGAATGTCGGTTTGGACGCGAGGGCTCCCCGATCGGTCGGCCGACAGCATGCCGAAGCTCAGATCCATCGAGATTGGGCGCATTCCGGCCTTTGTCAGATCAATGCACAGATCACCGGTGCCGCTCGCTAAATCGAGCACTGTGCTTCCGCTGGGAAGCGCCAGGTCACGAACGGCCCGCTTCCGCCAACGGACATCGAGCCGAAAGGAGATGATCCGGTTGAGACGGTCGTATTTTGGTGCGATCGCATCGAACAT
The DNA here is from genome assembly GCF_963980585.1 of uncultured Ilumatobacter sp. Classification (NCBI taxonomy): domain Bacteria; kingdom Bacillati; phylum Actinomycetota; class Acidimicrobiia; order Acidimicrobiales; family Ilumatobacteraceae; genus Ilumatobacter; species uncultured Ilumatobacter sp. The sequence continues at coordinate 1,046 of NZ_CAXCAM010000057.1, read as the reverse complement.
GTCGCGGACGGCCGCGACCTTCTCTTCGCCCTCGGGCAGCTGGTCGGTGTCCCAGGATCGTGCGGTACTCACACCACCGAGGCTAGGGCCGGGCTCAACGCGTTGCAGTGCCCGGCTCGTCGTCACGGTCGGTGGTGATCTCGCCGGTCGCCTGCTGGTCGAGTTGTTCGACCTCGGCGCGGGCCTGGGCAAGCGCTTGCAGCTTGATGTCGGCGTCGGACACAGCTTGTTCGAGTAACGCTTTGGACTGGCTGATCGTCGTGCTCGTGATGAGAGCAGAGACGGCATCTTCGAGTTCGACGACGTGCGGCTCCAGCGCGTTGACAGCGTCGGCGCGGTGACTCATGGGAAGCCCCGCTGCAGCAACGAGTCGTTCATCGATGGCGAGGGCCTCGGATTCGATTTGCTTGGTCCGTTCGGACAGGCCCAGCTCAACCAGACGGGGATTGTTACGAGCGGAGCGAACTGCGGCGCCCAGTCGGCGATGCATTTTCGCTTCGGCACTGTGTGCACCGGCCCACGATGCAGGGGCCGCTGACTTCACGCCGGGCACCACTTCGTTGGCATCGTCAAAGTCCCTCTTGGACCGAACGGTCAGCGCGACGCCCAAGGCAACGATTGCTCCGACCGCAGCGAGCAGCAGCAACGAGACCAGCACTAGCCGCCACCGCTTGCAGAGACGGCAATCACAATGACCACGAGAATCAGTGCCGCAAGCATCACCGCGGTGAGAATCTTGACCTTGCTGTATGGGCGAGCGCCGTGCACTTCGCCGGTGACCCCATTGATGTAGACCTGGAATGGCTTCTGCTCGTAGATCACGGTGAGCAGCCAGATCGGCAGCAGCAGATGCTTGTAAGTCATCTTGAGCCAGTTGATGTTCATCGAGTTGATGTCCTGCTGGTCGCCGCCGATGTCTTGGCGCACGGTCTGCGTGATCGCTGCTTCCATCTGCGACGTCGCTTCAGGCAGACATTCTTCGACGTCGTGGTCGTAGGTGCGACGGAGGTGCCCGGCGGCATATTCCGCAGAGTACGGCTTTGCTG
>NZ_CAXCAM010000056.1:0-15491 GCF_963980585.1 uncultured Ilumatobacter sp. | reverse complement strand
GCTCCTCTGCTGGTTCTTCAGCAGGCTCCTCTGCTGGTTCTTCTGCTGGTTCTTCAGCAGGCTCCTCTGCCGCGGCCTCGGTGGCTGCCGGCTCAGATTCAGTCTCCCCATCGCTGCCGCATGCGGCCGCCACCATCGCGAGCGATAGGCACAGCGCAATAGCGCCGCGACGTCCTGATTGTCTTGTTTGCTTGTTCATGGCTCCCCTTGTTGCTGGTTGTCTTACTGACTTTTCCGATGATGCATCGCCGCGTTTATGACGCTGCAACCGCACTTGCCCGATACCGCTGGACAAGCCACCGATTGAACTGGATGTGACTTTCTTCTTGCCACGAGTAGCGACCACGCGGCGCGAACCTCGACCTCAGCCCCCGTTGCACCTTGGTGGTCGCGTCTTGGTCCTGGTCGACGAAGACCTGCACTCCCGCATCCGACAACGCCATCTTTTGTTCGAAGAGCGGATCGTCGAGTGCTGACGGATGGAAGATGTAGCCGATCTCGACGTCGATGGTCTCGGGACCGGTGGGGCGAATGAGGAAGAAGAAGCATTGATCCGGCGCGGTACCGAAGCACAGCGTCGGCGGCATCAGTGCAAACGTCGAACGTGTCCGTTCTTCCTCCGTCAGGTCGGGGAAGACCTCCATGATCACGCGGTGTGTGGCGTTGAAACCACCGTCGATGTGCGTGTATCCGCCGGTTCGAAAGATGACGTTCGAGTCGTCGCTCCAGGGAACAGGGAAGTCCGACAGGTTCGACGGGCAAAAATCCTGCACGTACTCGTGCAGCCGGTTGGCGTGATAGCCGTCGTTGAAATTCTCGAACATCACTTTCCAGTTCCACGGCATTCCCTCCAAGGTGAAGGTGCCAGGACAAACCGCGTTCTCGAGGTCGTAGTTGTGAACAAAAGGTGAATAGCGCTCGAGTGTCGGAGCCAACGGCGAAGCATCCTGATCGAAGTTCACGAAGACGAAGCCGAGCCACTCCTCGACACGCAACTGCGGGAGCCCGAAGTCGGCCTTGTTAAAGGCCTCGGTTCGCTCCATCGCCGGCGCGCCGAGCAAGCGACCGTCAAGGCCATAGTTCCAATGGTGATACGGGCACTTGAAGGTGGTGCTGTTGCCTTCGCCTTCGCACACCTGCATCGCCCGGTGCTGACAGACCGCCGACATGGCACAGACATCGCCAGCCTTGTTCCGCGCGATGATCAGCGGTTCGTCGACGATCGTGACCGTGAACCAGTCCCCCACATTCGGGATGCGTTCGGCCCGTCCGACACACAGCCATTCCTTCATGAAGATCGCCTCAGTCTCAAGCGCAAGCACATCAGCAGACGTGTACAACTCGGCTGGGAGCGTCGATGCCTTCGAGACGTCTTCGATCGACGCGTCAAGGGCCGCCATCAGCCCGTCACTCAATGTGGTCATGCTCGCGACACCTCTTCTTTCAACAAAAACTTACGAATTTTCCCCACGCTCGTTCGTGGCAGTTCATCGAGCAATGTGATCTCACGCGGCTGCTTGGCCTTGCCAAGCCGACTCTCGCACCAGGCCAACAGTTCTTCGACCGTTGGCGGTGACTGCAGGTCACTCGGCACGACGAACCCGACCGGAACCTCATCGCGAACCGCGTCAGGCGCACCAACGACGGAGGCTTCGAGCACGCCCGGGTGAGCGGTGAGCACGGCTTCGACTTCAACGGTCGAGACATTCTCGCCAGCCACCTTCAAGACATCGGACCGTCGGCCGTCAAAGAAGAACCGACCGTTGCCATCGCGGAAAGCTCGATCGCCGGTGCGGAACCATTCGCCTCGGAAACTTGCTGTCGTCGTCACCGGCTCACCGAGGTACTCGGTGAACAGCGTGGTCCCCGCCGTGCCGCGAACGACAATCTCGCCGACGTCGCCCGCGACAGCTTCGACTCCGGCTGCGTCGTGTACTGCGACCTCACAGCCGTTGGTCACGAAGCCCATCGAGTCGGGTCGAGGTTCGTCAGTGGAATCGGTGAGCACTGCCGGGATGGTCTCGGTCATCCCGTAGAGCTGACGGGGCCGGCAACCGAACCAGTCGACGACCGTGGCGTACTGATCGTCGGAGATGTTCTGGGCAAACCAACAGTGCCGAAGTTGCACCCCGTCGACCGGGCCACCACGAGCGAGGATCATGCGGAGTGGCGCAGCGAACAAGCTGGCGCACGTGGCCCCATGGCGAGCCGCCTGGGGAAGAAAACCACTCGCCGAGAACGTGTGCATGAGTGCCACGGAAGCGCCCGCCCAAATCGCGGAGGCGAACGAGTAATACTGCGCGTTCGCGTGGAACAGCGGCAACACGACAATGTGGCGATCGTCCTCGTTGAGACCTGCGGCTTCGGACATCGTCTTGCCGGCAAAGGCGTAATTCGCCTGCGAGATCACGACACCCTTTGGACGTCCAGTCGTTCCGCTGGTGAACATCACTGCAGCCGTGTCGGAAACTGCGGGAGTCGGCCAATCGATGAATCGCTCGTCGGGAAGCCAGTCGAATGCCGCGTCAGCCTCATCGATCGGAAAGAGCGCCATGTCGCTGGCGGCCGAGCGGTAGACATCGGCTCGATCTCGCCCAAAGAAGCCGGCGACCGGATTGGTGCGTTCGATGTGGTCGTCGAACTCGGCGGTGCGGCCCATCGGATCGGACGGAACGATCCACCCGCCGAGGCGAACCGTTGCGATCCACACCGCAATGAACGTCGGCGAGTTCGTGAGGGCGAGATGAACCGATGCGCCTGGCACGACGCCGTGGGCGACCAACTCGGTGGCCATTGACGCCACGATGTGATCGAACTCCCCATAGGTCCAGTCGGTGACTTTGCCATCGGGTGCTTCGAAAGTGAGGAAGCCTGCGTCGGGGCGCGTTGCGACTGCGTTGGCCCACACCTGGGCGAACGTCGTTGCGTCGGGCCAGTCCGCCACGGCCTACTCCGCTGCTCCGTATCCGCCACCGCCGGGCAGTTCGAGCCTGATGACGTCGTCCCCGCTGAGGCTGATTCGAGCCTGCGTTTCGACCTGCTCACCGTTGACGAGGAAGCTGCCGGTTGCGCCCGACTCGCCACCAAAGACGCCGAGTGGTGGGTCGGCGAGTCGGCTCGTGACAGCGTTGAGTTGCCACGTCTTGTCAGTGTCGACGCTGAACTCGATCGCCTGGCCGAGGCCGCCGATCTGTGCACCGGCGCCACCGGAATCAGGCCGAAGCGACTTTTCGTGGAATCGGATCGGTGCGGAGGCCTCGACCACTTCGATCGGCACCGCCGACACTCCGGTCGGGTACGAGCACGCGCTCAGGCCAGGCTTCGTCGCGCGAGCGCCCACACCGCCCGCGTACGTGAACATCGCGGTGATGAACGGGCTGCCGTCTGGATGGTTGCCGTTCACCTGCATGGTCCACACCGCCCCCGATCCTTCAGCCATCGCTGCTTCGGGTCGAACCTGTGCGAGCGCCTTGAGGAGCGCATTCGGGAGGAACATCCCCACCACGTGGCGCGCCGTGCCCGGTTGCGGCGACACCGCATTGACAATCGAACCCTCCGGAGCCTTGACCTTGATGGGGCCGAGGCTGCCATGGTTGTTCGGGATGTCAGGATTGAGCACCGACCGCACCGTGAACGTGGTGTACGCATGCGTGTAGTTCATGACCACGTTGATGCCCCACGGTGAGGCTTCAGACGTGCCGTCGTAGTCGACGGTAATTTCGCCGGCGTCACTGTCGACCGTGAGTGCGCACACGATGTCGATCTTGGAACCGTCGGCCAGGTCAAGCACCGCGCTCGATTTGTAGGTGCCGCTCGGCAGACCGCGAATGCTGTCTCGCGTTGCTTCCTCGGAGCGGTCGATGATCTCGTCGGCCAACGCTTCGATGTCATCGAGGCCATGGGCTGCGCACAACGTGTTGAGACGCTGGGCACCGACTTCGCCCGACGCCATTTGTGCGTGAAGGTCGCCGGCCATGTGATCGGGCTGACGCACGTTGGAGAGGATGAACTTCCAGACGTCGTCGTTGCGCTCGCCTCGCTTGAGCAACTTGCAGATCGGAATCCACAAGCCCTCTTCGAACACGTCACGGCCTCCGGCACCGATGCCGTAACCCCCGACGTCAGTGTGGTGGATGGTGGACCCGAAGAGCGCAATGATCTTGCCGTTCCGCCAAGCCGGCACGAGCACGGTCACGTCAAGAAGCTGGCCAGCCGTCTTGTAGGGATCGTTGGTGATCAGAACGTCGCCCTCATCGAGGGTGTCGATCGGATACTCCTCCAACATTTTCGCTGCACCAATGGCGAGCGAGTTGATGTGGCCAGGTGTTCCGGTCACGGCCTGCGCAACCATCCGCCCGCGTCGGTCGAATACCGCGTTTGCGAGGTCACCCGCTTCGCGCACGATCGGTGAGAAGGCAGAACGTTGCAACGCCCTCGCCTGTTCATTGACGGTCGAAATCAACGACTGCCACAGGATCTCGAGTTCGATCGGATCGAACCCTTCAGCGGTCGGCTGCTCTTCGGTGATGGTCATGACCTGCTCCTCACGGGGCGCTGTTTCACGATGACTGCTTGCTAGCGATCAGGCTGCCGTCGGCAGCAACTTCGACGTTCCATCCCGGACGGATGACCGAGGTGGTTTCTCGTTCCTCGACGACGGCAGGTCCGGCGAAGGCGGCGCCGGCGCCGAGCGATGCCCGATCGTAGACCGGAGCCTCAATTGCGTCGGCACCTCGCGAGAACACCATGGGGCGGAAGCTCTTCGGTGTGACGTCGCCCTCGTGGTCGGCGATCGAGTCGTCGGGTTCAACCACCGAGGTGGTCGCCGACGCCGAGAGCCGCCACGTAATCGCCTCGACGGCGACATCGGGGATCGTCATGCCATAGATCCGGCGGTACTCCGTTTCGAATGCCGCAGTCACTTCGGCGGCGGACGCAGGCCACGTCTCACCCTCGCCGACCCAAATCGTGATCTCGTTACCTTGTCCTGCGTAGCGAGCATCGACGCCGTATCGGAAGTTGATGGCATCGTCGGGCACACCCGCGGCTCGAAGCACGCGGCGGCCTTCGTCGCGGAGGTCGTCGAGCAAGGAATCGCGATCGGCGTCGGTGACCTTGTCGATGAGGCGCGGCATTGAGCGGGCCAAGTCGATGCGCACCGGTGAGACGAGCGTGCCAAAGGCGGAGAGCACCGAAGCGTTGACCGGAAAGATGACGCGATCGGACTGCAGCAGTTCGGCCACGCCACATGCGTGCACCGGTCCGGCGCCGCCGAACGCAATGAGTGGAATGCCGCGCAGGTCAATGCCCATCTCGACACCATGCATGCTCGCGGCGGCTGCCATGTTCTGATTGACGACCTCATGGATGCCCGCAGCCGTGTCGAGCATCTCGAGGCCGAGTCCGTCGGCGACCGTTTGCGCTGCGCCTTCGGCGAGCGACCGATCGAGTGGCATGTCGCCACCGAGGAATGCGGCCGGGTCGAGGAGTCCGAGGATGACGTCGGAGTCCGTCACTGCGGGAATCGTGCCACCCTGCCCATAGCTCGCCGGGCCGGGGTCAGCTCCCGACGACTCGGGTCCAACTTTCAGCAGGCCGAACTGATCGACGCGCGCCAGGCTGCCCCCGCCGGCTCCGATCTCGACGAGATCGACGGACGGGACCGACACAGGAAAACCTGAACCCTTCTTGAAGCGGTATGCACGAGCAACCTCGAAGGTGTTGGTGAGTTCGGGTTCGCCATGCTCGATGAGACAGGCCTTGGCAGTCGTGCCGCCCATGTCGAAGCACAGCAGACGATCGATGCCCAGTCGGTTCGCGAACCAACTGCCCGCAAGAGCGCCGGCAGCCGGGCCGGACTCCACGAGGCGGATCGGACCGCTCGCAGCATCGTCAGCTGAGACGACGCCACCATTCGAGAGCATCATCAATACCGAGCCGCCAAACCCCTCGGCGGCGAGCCACTTTTGGAGCTCGTCGAGGTAGGGCCCGATGACCGGCATCGTCGCGGCGTTGCAGGCCGTGGTGATCATGCGCGGGTACTCGCGGATTTGCGGCGAGATCTCCGCGGAAATGCACACGGGCACTCCCAGTGCGGCGCGGAGGTGCTCCGCGATGCGGCGTTCGTTCGACGCGTTGACGTAGGAGTTGAGGAGACAGATCGCCACCGACTCCACGTCGGCGGCCTGCAGGCTGGCGGCGAGCGCGTCAAGATCAGCGTCAGTCGGGTCGGTCAGGACCGAGCCGTCGGCGCCAGTGCGTTCGTCGATTTCGAAAGTGAGGCTCCGCGGGATCGGCGGCTCGGGGAACTCGATTTGCAGGTCATACATGTCGTAACGATGTTCGTCACGAATCAGCAGTGTGTCGCCGAAGCCCTTGGTGGTGACCAAGCCAGCCCGGCCGGTCTTGCCCTCGATCAATGCGTTGGTGATGAGCGTCGTGGCGTGCACGATCGGTGCGACAATGTCGCCCGGCTGCACTCCGGCTTTCGCGAGGAGTTGCGTCACGCCAGTGCGCACACCGTCAAGTGGCGCGCTCGGCGTGGTCAGGGTCTTGTCGACGACCACCCGTCCCGATGCTGCGTCGAGCAAGACCACATCGGTGAATGTGCCACCGATGTCGACGGCAAGTCTCCAGTCGGCCATCAGCGTGCCGCCTCTTCGCGCAGATCATCACGCGGTGGGGAGAACACGTCGAGAATCCAGCACTCGTCGAACTCATCGTCACCCACGAAGATGCTGTCGCCATGCCACACGCCCGCTGGCGCGAGGTACGCCTGGTGTTCGCCGACCAATCGACGATCCTGGTCGCTCTCATCGTCACCGATGCGGAAGTCGAGACCCCCTCGCACAATGACGCCGAGTTGTTCGTGTTCGTCGTGCTTGTGCAGGAATGACCCCACTGACCCACCCGCAATCCGCCAGAAGCAGAGCTGCAGGTTGTCGCCGGTCAGGACTCGCCGCCGAAAGCCGGGACGCCCGGTTTCGACAAACTCGTCGTCGTCAAAAAAGTGGCAGTACTCGCTCGTGAGATTCACGATGACAACTCCATCATGTCGGGAAATCGCCGCGCCTCGGCAGCGAGATCAAGCGGGCGGACGATCGCTTCGTGTTCTTCATCGCCCCATCGGTCAGCTGGCACCAGCCACATCACTTCGAACTCGAGACCGTCCGGATCCATGCAGTACAGGCTCTTGTTGGCCCCATGATCAGAGGACCCCTTCACCACTCCGGCTTTGCTGAGCCGTTCCTGCATCGCAACGAGGTCGCCGAGCGTCTCGACTTCCCACGCGAGGTGGTACATCCCGACGGTCTCTTGACCGGCGGCCGATGGACCAACGCCTTCGCCGACGGTGAAGAATGCGATGTCGTGATGGTTCGCAGAGCGCGGCGCACGCATGAATGCGAACTGACCTGGCTGGTCGATCACTGTAATAAAGCCGAGAACGTTCTCGTAGAACTCTCGATGACGTGTCGAATCGCGGACATACAGGACCGCATGATTCATGCCCGTGATACTCAACGTAGCTCCCCACTTCGGAATGGACTGATGGTCAGACCATAACAGACGTGTTCAGCTCCTCGCAAGCCGCATCATTCCTGACCGATCATCTCGGCGAATCGACGACGCCACTCGACCGATGGCTTGTCGGACTGGACGCTGACCACTCCGGTTCGGCCCAGTGGCAGTGTTCCGGGAACCCGCTCGAGCATCGCCTTGTCTTCGGCACCGATCGCTCGGTCGAAGGCCAAGATTTCCTCGGGGTCTGTGCTGTGGTCATCGTTGCGCCAAACAACAAAGGTGAAGAGCGAGTTGAGGTCGTCGACCGGCGTGCTGCACAACAACAGAATGTGTTCGAGCCCATCGTCGTAGCGAATGGTGCTCCGCACGACGAATGGCAGTGCAAAGCCCGTGCTCATCGTGCGGTGAACGACGTCGTCGTCGCTCCCGCTGACCGCAGTTGCCTCATCGGGATTGGATGCGTCAACTTCATAGGCATAGCCGAAGAAGTCCTCATCGAGTTGGCTGAGCTCGATCTGCGGAACGTACGGATCCTGCGCTCCGCCAAACGTGCCGGTGTGCACCCACGGGAAATGACTGAAGTCCATGAAGTTGTCGACAAGCCGTGGTGTCGACGTGGCCCACGGCTCGACCTCGGTGTTCAGCCGACGAAAGGCCGGGTCATCATCTTGGACGATGCGCACGATGTCGGTCGCTGGCTCGCCGGGACACACCCACACCAAGCCGTATCGCTCCTGCACCTGCATGCACGGGAGGTGCGCCATCGGCGGAATCGTTGCGCTGGGCCCCGACGAAGGAATCGAGACGCAGGTTCCGTCGGAGCCAAAGGTCCAGCCGTGATACGCACACGCGAGTTGACCGTTGGTCACCGTTCCGATTGACAACGGCGCTTCGCGATGAGGGCATCGATCGGGCGCAACGGCAAGCGCGCCGTCAACGCCACGCCACACCACCAGGTCGTCGCCGAGCAAGCGGACAGCCAGCGGAGCATCGCTGACGTCTCCGCTCTGAGCAACCGGGTACCAGGCGGTGCGTAAGGCGTCACGATGTACAAATCGAGTCATTTTCCGATCCCTTCAAACCCCAGACGGCTACAGACAGACACGGACAGATAGATGGTCTGACCAACTGACCATCATCTGATCCTACACAATGGCCAGTCAGTGCGAAATCGGCTGGTCGAGGCCCGGTTCAGTCCAGATCGTCGACCATCGACTGCTCGACAGCATCGAGGTGGTGTTTGGTCGACGAACGGACAGCAGCAGCATCTCGCGCCGAGAACGCCTCTGCAATGTGCAAGTGCGCTGCACATGAGTCGGCGACGATGCGCGCGACTTCAGCCTGGTTGCTCTCCGCGGACAAGAGCGTGAAAAACTCAACCGACCGGAAGAGCTGATCGAGCACCTTGCCGTACAACTCGATCAGCAGCGGGTTTCCGCACGCGGAGGCGACGGTCGTGTGGAACTCCCGGTCGAGCCGTCGAAATTCACCGATATCGAGCGACGGGTGAAATCGTGCAGCAACCGCTGCGATCTTGGCCCGTTCCTCATCAGTGGCACGTTCGGCCGCCATCTCGAAAATTGGCAGCTCCAGAACCCGGCGTGTTTCGAACAATTCAGCGACAAACGATTTGCCGTCGCCGCTGGGCTCAACAACAACTTCCGGGAGATGCTCGGCAACATATGAACGATTGCCTCGACGCTCCACCACGCGCATCGACACCAGTCCTTGCATCGCTTCTCGCACAGAGGTTCGTGCGACCTCGAACCTCTCGGAGAGCTCGCGCTCAGAAGGCATTCGTGCCCCCGGCGCGAGGTCGCCGCTTGAGATTCGCTCCAACAGCTGATTGCGGATTTGCGAGCTCACAGTCTCTCGCGAAATCGGCGCGAATGGGTTTGTATCAGGAATTGACACCCTGCTCCTTCCTCAGCATTGCGAGTGAAGTTCGGTCCAATGGTACGACCACCATACCACTCCACATTTTGGCCTCGCCGAACCGTGCTCCATACTCGATCGCACACACACGTCGGTACCGGATTGGTCTGACCAACGGACCAGTCTGGTACCGTTGAATCATCCCGCGAAGCAAGAACCGGCAACAGCAACGGAGCGCACTGTGAGCGAACTGCAAGAACAAACCCACCCGACAGAGCCGCGATGGACCCACATCGCGCTCCGCGTCAGTGACATCGACGCCACGATTGCTTGGCATGCCGAGTTCTCACCGCTCGAATTGATCGATCGTCGCGAGGACGAGATGGGATACGGCGCATGGCTCGGAATGCCCGGCGAGACCAACAACCCATTCATTCTCGTGCTCGCTCAGTTCTTCGAGGACAAGGACCCGTTCGCCGGTGCGCCGCTTGCAACCCTCGCACCCTTTGCGCACTTCGGCATTGAGCTGCCGACAAAGGAAGACGTCGATGAAATGGCCGAGCGGGGCAAGCAGGCCGGATGCCTTGCCATGCCACCCACGATGATGCCGCAGCCAATTGGCTACATCACCATGCTCCGCGACCCAGATGGCAATATGGTCGAGTTTTCCTGGGACCAAGGAGTGTTCTCCACCTTGCACGAACTGTGGAGTCAGGCCGACTGACCCACGCGGCGCCTACCATTCCGGGATGGGGCTGACGCACTTCGACCGTGACGCCGACCCGATCGCGGTGAGTACGTTCTTGTCCGTCCACGGGTATGCCATCGTCGATGACGTCGCCGACACTCAGCTGATGGATCGCCTCGCCGCCGAGGTCGGACCGTACGTCGATGCCTCAGCAGCTGGGCGCGACGAGTACGACGGCCAGTTCACTCGACGGACCGGATCACTGATCGAACGATGTCCCGCATCACGCGAGTTGGTGATGCACCCCACTGTTGTCGACACAGTGCGGCATTTTCTCGGGCATGCCACGGCTCAGCAACTACACCTCACGCAACTGATCTCGGTCGGCCCCGGCGAGACGAAACAGAAGCCGCACCGCGACCAAATGGCGTTCGATTTTTTCGAGTTCCCCGCGGACTACCACGTGCAGTGCAACACGATGTGGGCGCTCACCGACTTCACGGTCGACAACGGCGCAACTCACATCCACCCTGGCACGTCCGCCCAAGACGACGACGCGGCGCAGCGTGTGCCCAGCGAACAAGCAACGATGCGGCGCGGCAGCGTGTTGTTCTACGACGGCAAGGTGCTCCACGGCGCCGGAGCGAACGAGAGCGACGGGGTACGCCAGGGTGTCAACATCACCTATGCCGTCGGCTGGGTGCGTCAGGAAGAGAACCAGTACCTGGCCTGCTCCCAGGAAGTCGCACGAACGCTCGACGACGACCTGTTGAGAATGATGGGCTATCAGCAGGGGGCTTTCGCGCTCGGCTACGTCGGCGATCAGCAAGATGCGCTCTCCAAGCTGCGCGGCGACCACACCAAAGTGCAGCTCATCGGAGACATCGCTCAGAAGAACGACGACATCCGCAAGTTCGTCGACGAACTCGGCAATGAGCGCAGCGGCGATCGCCTCCACGAATGACGCTGGGTAGTTCCCGAGGGTTACTCGCTGCGTTCACTCATCCCGACGGTGCTCGATGCCAACCGTCGGGTGTTGCGCCACAGCACCATGGCAGCAGCGAGGCAACCGGCACCCGCAACGCCACTGAAGCCGAGTACCCAGACGAGCCCGTCCCGAATCGCGTCGAGGGTGGCCGCCGAGGTCATCACGTCCTCGCCGCCGAGCACATCGCGCACGACCTCGACGTCGCCGACCTGATTGCCGACGACGAACAGCAAAATCGCCCCACCAACAGCAACTCCGTAGGTGATCCCAATGGTCCGGATGAACTGATGCGCGCTGTTGACGCGCCCCATCTCTGAATCGTCGGCGCTTGCCTGGAGCAGCGTGAGCCCGGCGGTCGAGACGAATCCGATCGCCGCGCCCATGACATAGAACGCTCCGAAGATCACCGGGATCGGCCAGGTCAGCGCGACTCCGACCCCCGCCCAGATCACGGCCGGAATCATCAGGATCGAGCCGAGCAGAATGGCGTCGGCTTCGCGCCAGCGTTCGAGTAGTCGACTGACGAGGAACGCCGCGGACGACCAGCCAACAGTGAGGAACAGCACCGAGAACGCTGCGAATGATGCAGATCGACCGCGCGTGGTCTGCATATACAGCGGGAGGTAGTTGTCGGCTGCGAGGCCGGCAATCAGCACCAGACCAGACGTCACATGGATCCGCTTCAACGGGAACCGCGTGATGTGCACTCGGGCGACAAGCGGCGCCTCCGCGCTGCTCGAATGAGCCCAGAATGCAGCTCCGCACGCGATGGTCACGGCGGCACCGGCAGCAGCCAGCCACCAGCGGTCACCCATCTGCTCCACGGCCAACAACGACGCAGCGACCAAGCCAACGATCAGCGTGATGCCGCGAAAGTCCATGACGATCCGCTGCGGTTTGTCACGCGTGCTCGGCAATGTCCGCCACCCCGCTGCGAGAGCAAGGGCCGTGATCGGGAGTTGCACCACGAAGATCATTCGCCAGCCCGCGACAGCAAGCAGGCCAGCGGTGATCACCGGCCCACCGAAGCCGAGCGTCCCCCACACCATGGAGTTTGCTGCAAACGCCCGGGCCCGCAATCGCTGCGGGTAGGCCAGGCCGACCGCGGTCAGCGCGACCGAGATCACGAGGCCGCCACCGATGCCCTGCAGCGCACGGGCGGCGACGAGTAACTCCATATTCGGAGCCGCTGCCGCAGCAGCACTCGCAAACAGAAACCACACACCAGCGACGCGAAAGGTTCGTCGCACGCCGACAGCATCAATGATGGGGCCTGCCGTGATGCCGGCCACAGCAGACGTCGCGAGGTAGGCGGTGATCACCCAGGGGAGAAGCGCGACGCCTCCCAGATCATCTGCGATCGACGGCAGAGCGGCAACGAGTGCGAGGCCGTCGAACGCTGCGATGGCGACGATGGTGAGGTTCGCAAGCGTGACCGGCAGGTAGCCGGCAGACCAGATGCCACCCTTTGACTCCTGCTGTTCGGCCGACCTCACCGCCGCACGCTACTGGCCGACCCGGTCGCCAGGCTGCGCGCAGCGCTGCGCCCGCGCGCGACACTGACGAAGTGAACGACGTAACGACCCAACCCGTGACCGGATCCGCCACCACGACGATCGCTGCGCCGATCAGCGCAGTGTTCGCCGCAGTCACCGACATCACGCGGATGGGCGAGTGGAGCCCCGAATGTGTCGCCTGCAGATGGGTTGACGATGCTACGGGCCCCGCTGTCGGCGCAAAATTCGAGGGCGACAACGTCGCCGCCGTCGGCCCGGTCACCCTCAAGCGATGGACCACGACGTCCGAGGTCGTCGACATCGAGCCGAACGCCTCGTTCGAGTTCATCGCTGAGGGGTACTCGACGTGGCGGTACGAGTTCGCCGAACGAGATGGCGCGACAGTCGTCACCGAGTCATTCAGCTACCCGCCGTACGCCGGCTGGCAGAAGTTGGTCTACGGACGACTGCTGAACCGGTCGAAGGGAATGACCACCGGCATGCAGGCCACACTCAACCGCATCAAAGAGTCGCTCGAGCACTGACGATGTCCGCAAGCGCCTTCGACGCCGAGACCGCCGTCGTCACTCGAGGCGCCGGCCAATACGACGTCCGTCTCTCGACCGCGTGGGATATCGGAGACAACGCGAACGGCGGCTACGCGATGCTCCCTGTGCTGCGCGCACTCCGTCAGGAGTCCGGCCACTCCGACCCACTGTCGATCACCACGCATTTCCTGCGACCGATTCAGGGCGGCGGCGACGCCCAGATCGACACGTCGCTCGTCCGGCGCGGTCGATCGGTCAGTGTGCTGACCGGCGCCCTGACCGTGGCAGAGACACAACGCTTGACCGTCAGTGCAGTATTCGGAGACATCGACGACCATGAGCTCGGCACGGGGATCGATATTCCAGCGCCGACAATTCCGCCACCCGAGGAATGTCTCAACCGCGCCGAACTCCTGCAGGGCGTTGCACTGCCGATCGCCTCACGCATCGACGTTCGCGTCCCCGCCGACTCCGCTGTCGCAAGTGAGTCGAAGCCTGCGATCAGCGAAGGTTGGGTTCGGCTGAGTGACGGCACGCCGCCCACCACGCTGTCGTTGCCGCTCTTCGCCGATGCCTTCCCGCCTTCGCTGTTTGCCAAGCTCGGCAGCGTCGGCTGGGTCCCGACAATCGAACTCACCGTGCACGTCCGCCGACGACCAGCCGACGGATGGATCCAGGCCCGCTTCGAATGCGACGACCTCATCGGCGGCCGAATGATCGAGAGCGGCACGCTGTGGGACAGCGCAGGCCGAGTCGTCGCCCGCTCACGCCAACTCGGACTCCTCCTCGCGGCCTAGCTCGTCGCTCGATCGAAACCTGCCTCCTGGGTCCTGCCTGCTTTGAACAGAAGCCAGAGTCCGAGCCATCCCTCCCCGAGGATGGACGGCACTGCAACGATGATCAAGAAGATGGACTCGTAGTCGTTGTAGTTGGCGAGGAACGCGTTGGCAACAGTGTCGATCACGTAGCCCGTACCGGCGGCAATCAGCACGTAGCCGAGCGCTTTCGGAGCGGAACCCGAGCGGATGGCGAGGTAGCCAAGAAGCATCAGGTGGATGCCAAAACCGACCAGCCCGATCAGCCAGGTTGCATTGAACGTGTCGAGCGCCACGAGCGCCTGTGCGTTCAATTGCTCACTGTCGAACGCGTTGAGGAAATCTGACCCACCGAGGAGTTGCAGTGCTTGGAAGAAGAACACGGCGGCAACGCCGAGGAACACCGTGTAGACGATTCTGAACCATGCCGCAAGCAGCGAGACGTCCCGGTTGGCGTTCCGGAACACGATGTACAAGGCCCACGCAACGATGACATCGAGGACAAAGACGACCAGGAAGCTGACCAGCCCGAGACGGAACAAGCCTTCGGACTCAACGATGTTTGCGGCCGTGGCTTGAGCGTCGCCATTCACGATGAGGCCTTCCCGGACGAAGAAGTTCGCGAAGATGCCAAGCACGAAGAGCAGGACGTAGCCGGCGCCGGCGATCTGAGCGGCCCGTCGAGGTGACGTTGCGAAATGTATCGGCGCGCTGGAGGTCGTTGCGACCGTGTCAGCCGCTGTTCGAGGAGTGCGAAGGTCTGGTGGAGCGTTCATGGTCAGGCCTTTTCTGTGGGTGATTCTGTGGGTGAACGGGGATCGTCTGAGCGTCGGTGGGTCGAGGTGCCGAAGCCCCTCCGGAGGAGGTGGAGCCCGACAGCGACTTCGAAGAGGCCGCCAGGAGCGGCAAAGAAGTACGTGACCTCTCGGCCCGTTGTCAGTTCCATCAGCGCGCCTGCGGCGAGCGCCACGTACCCAGCCACGCCCCAGAGAGCGAAACGAGTCGAGAGCCAAGGTCCTCGGCCAACGACGTACCAGAAAGGCACGCTCCCGATTCCCAGCACCAACATGCCCAGCAGGTATCCCTGAGTGTCGGCGTCGGAACGGTCGGCGTACGTGTAGAGCGCAACGCCGCCGACAAGCAAGATGGCCTCGGCGAGGCGAGTGACGAGGTAACCGGCGCCAACCCGGGGGCTGTGGTTCCGGAGTAAGCGAAAGCCGATGATTCCAACGATGGCGACAGCAACCGAGTTGACGGCGACCAGGCCAACACCGAGCGGATCATCAACGAGTGCGCTGCCAATTCCGTAGAGCAGGAACGCCGCCAGTACGAGCCCTCCGAAGAGCCGTCCCTCCCAACGCTTGAACCCAGGATCGTCGACAGCGGCGGGTCCGTCGGTGGTGGTGGAGCGGACGGCCCCGACGCTGTTGATGGCGGGCGATGTGGTCATCATCGTGGGCTCTCTGTTGGCGAACGGTTTTCGTTTGAGCACCGGTGAGCAGCGACTCGCGTTGGCCTACGTCCTGACCATCTGTGGCGACACGCTCATTGATCTGGGTG
>NZ_CAXCAM010000055.1:0-16059 GCF_963980585.1 uncultured Ilumatobacter sp. | reverse complement strand
GCGTGGGCAGGGCCGCGATGGGTCAGTGCGCTTCGAACATCGCGACGGCTTTGAGTCGTCGTTCGATGTGGAACTCCAAGGCACGAGTCGCCAATGCCGAAACCTCGTGCGTGACGGGCGACTCGGGCTGAGCCAATGCATGAGCAAGGCGGCCGCCCAGGATGTCGCGCAGCAGCGACAGCGCTCCGGCGCTGATTGATTGGCCAGAACGACAGGCGCGACACAGCACCCCGCCTTCGTTCAGATCGAAGGCAACGAGTTGCGTTCCCGGCCCGGACTCGCCGCACCGGACACACACGTCGAGTTGCGGACGCATGCCTTCATTCGCCAGCAACTTCCAGTAAAACGCCGGCACGTTGATCGGCGACGGGTTGGATGCAATGGTGCGCAACACTCCGACAACCATTCGGTACAGCTGTTGGTTTGGTTCTCGTTCGAGCGACAGCTGATCAACGGCCTCGAGCACGGCCAGGCCCTGCGAGGCGCGATCCAACGACGACAGCATCGGCGCAAGCGGTTCGACCGACTCAGCCTGGGTCACGATGTCCAACTCGCGCCCGCGGTAGAGCTGGACGTTGACATGGCTCATCGGCTCCAGCCGGGCACCGAATTTCGACTTCGTCTTCCGCACGCCCTTTGCGACGGCCCGAACCTTGCCGTTGTCACGGGTGTGCATCACAATGATGCGGTCAGCCTCCCGCAGCTTGTAGGTCCGCAGAACCACACCGGTGTCGCGATAGAGCTCGCTCATCCGATCGATTCGTCGGTCTCGTCGAGACCCCCGAATCGCCGTTCACGCTTCGCGAAGTCGGCAATGGCGTCGACGACGTGATCTGCAGCAAGTTCATCCCAGCTCAGCGGAACGAAGACCAGCTCGCCATATGCCAGCTCCCACACCAATGACGGCGGGAGACGATTGGGCTCACCGAGTACAAGGATCAGGTCGGGTTCACAATCAGCGGGGGCGTAGAGCGCCTCAGCAACCGTTGCTTCGTTGACTGGGTCCGCCGGGTCAAGCCGCCGCATCGCTGCGGCAAACCGATCGCGCCCGTCGCCGCATGGATCGATCATGACGTGACAGTTGCCGATCTGACGCTCCCACCAGTCTTGCTCAACAGCGTCATCGCCCGGCTCGAATGCCCGCAACGTGAGGTACGACGCACCGGCCTGGCCGACAATCGCCCCGAGCGTCTCGACCCGGTGGGCCCATCGCTGCTCGCCGAGATCGTTCCACTCGCGCAGCGTGCCGCCCACCACCATCACATGGCGGAGGAACTGGCGCGTTGAGTCAGATGTGTCAGCCGCCCCTGCCTCAGGCACAGGCGTGGAGGCAACGTTGACAACCACTAGCTCATTCTTCCACGTCCGTCGCCATATGTGGCGGCTCGCAGACCATCGGGCCAAGTACGGTGCTCGGCGTGCCGCCCGATGCTCACCATCCGCTCCACGTCGCATGCATCATGGATGGCAATGGTCGCTGGGCGGGCCGTCGTGGGTTGCCTCGCACAGACGGCCACACCGAAGGCGAGGAGAACCTTGCCCGTCTCGTCCGAGTCGCGGTGCAGCGCGACATCGGCTGGTTGACCGTGTTCGGCTTCTCGACAGAGAATTGGCGGCGGCCTCGTCCCGAAGTGCGCCACATTCTGGGCCTCCACGAGAAGCTGTTCGGACGTGTTGCGGAGTTAAATGAGCTCAACGTCCGAATCCAGTGGATCGGCCGGCCCTTCGATTCGCGCGAGGCCCGAACCCCAAAGTACGTGCAGCGGGCAATCCGTAAGGCGATTGTGGACACCGCCGAGAACACTGGCATGACGCTCACGGTCGCCTTCGATTACGGCGGCCGTGCCGAATTGGTGAAAGCAGTCGAAGGGGCGCGGTCCACCGATGCCGGCGTGACGCCCGAGACGATCAGCCAGCACATGTATTTGCCCGACCTCCCGCCGGTCGACGTCGTCATTCGGACCAGTGGCGAGCGCCGGGTGTCAAATTTCCTGCTCTGGCAGGCAGCAGGCGCGGCGATCCACTTCACCGACACCGCGTGGCCCGACTTCGGCGAAACCGAACTCGACGAAGCACTCGCACTGCTCGACGCATGACCGACGACTCAGCCGCGCCCCCAGCCTCGTCCGAACCCGGCGAGGCACTCGCGGCGCTTGCCCAGGCCACCGCAGCACTCGACAACGCGGAGGACCGTCCCGGCCAGTTCGAGATGGCTCGCCTTGTCGAGCAATCGATCGCATCCGGCAAGCACCTCGTGGTTCAAGCCGGCACCGGAACCGGCAAGACCCTTGCCTACCTCGTCCCTGCAATCACCGGTGAGAAACGTGTGGTGATCGCCACCGCGACCAAGGCCCTGCAGGATCAGCTCGCAAATAAGGACCTGCCGTTTCTCGCGGAACATCTCGACGCCGACTTCGACTTCGCCGTACTGAAGGGCCGCAGCAACTACGTCTGTCTGCAGCGGCTAAAAGAGATGAGCGGCGGCGAACAGGGGCAGCTCGAACTCGACACCTTGGCCGTGGTCACCCAGGCCGAGATCAAGAAGATCGCGGAGTGGGCCGGCACTTCGGCGACCGGCGATCAAGCCGAACTCGACTGGTCGCCGTCCGACAATGCGTGGCGCTCCGTGAGCGTAGGCAGCGACGAATGCCCTGGAGCGGACAAATGCCCGCTGGGCGATCCCTGCTTCGCCGAGCAGGCTCGACGCAGGGCTGCTGCTGCCGACGTCATCGTGGTCAATACCTATCTGTACGGCCTCAACGTGGCGAGTGACGGTGCCATCCTTCCCGACCACGACGTCGTTGTGTTCGACGAGGCCCACGTCCTTGAAGACACGATGAGCGACACGGTTGGTGTCGAGGTTTCGCCCGGGCGATTTACAGCACTGTCAGGCGTCGTCGGCAAGATCATCACCGACCCCAGCCTCACCGGCGGTATCGCCGAGATCGGCGCAGGTCTGCGCGACGTGCTCGGCGACGAGGTCGGGAAACGGCTGACCGCCCCACTCCCCGACGAGATTCAAGAAGTGTTGACCGATGCTCGCCTGCGGCTCGGTGATGTCAACGACACGCTGATCGCCATCGACACGAAGAACGAGGATGCCAAGCAGCGCAAGCTGCGGGCGCAAACCATGACCGGCCGCTCGATCAGCCAGCTCGATATCGCCATCGAAGGCCGCGAAGGTCACGTCGCTTTTGTCTCCGGTTCACGCGAATCGCCGCGGCTTGAAATTGCGCCGCTTGATGTCGGACCGACCATGACCGAAGGGGTCTGGTCGAAGCGAACCGCAATTCTCACGAGCGCAACGATCCCGTCGTCGCTTGCAGAACGAGTCGGCATGCAGACGAGCGAAGTGGAGGTCGCCGACGTCGGCAGCCCGTTCGACTACGCAGCGAACTCGCTGCTGTACAACGCGATCCATCTGCCCAACCCGAACGATGGCGGCTTCCGCGCGAAGGCCAATGACGAACTTGAGGCGTTGATCAATGCCGCAGGGGGTCGGACCCTGGCCTTGTTCACGAGCTATCGAGCCATGGACGAAGCAGCTGAAGAGATGAAGAGCCGACTCGACATGCCGATTCTGACGCAGCGCGACCTGCCCAAACCTGCCCTGGTCCAGGCATTCACCGATTCCGAAGAGACGTGCCTGTTCGCCACGGCCGGGCTCTTTCAGGGTGTCGATGTCCCGGGTAAGACCCTCTCGCTCGTGGTCATCGATCGCATTCCCTTCCCACGGCCTGACGATCCGTTGTTGTCCGCTCGGCGCGACCTCCTTGGCCCCGCAGCGTTCAGCCAGATCGATATCCCGCGTGCGTCAATGATGTTGGCACAGGCCTGCGGGCGTCTGATCCGTACCTCGACCGACAAGGGTGTCGTTGCCGTCATGGATCCGCGGCTGGGCAAGGCGCGTTATCGCTGGGACATCGTGTCGGCGCTTCCCCCGATGAAACGTACGCGGCACCGAAGCGATGTCGTGGAGTTTCTGGAGACCATCCGCGACACCTAGCCGTAGTGGCGTTGCATCATGTCCGGGTAACTCCTGGCGAAGTAGTTCCAGAGCTGATCGCCGTAGGTATCGGTGTGACTCGCGCTCCCCATGTCGCCCACTCCGGCATCGGTTTGCTCCTTGGTCGCCATGAATCCAGCCGCCCTGTGTCGTTCGCTCGCTTCCACCGCATCGACGAATCGCTGGTCGAGCCGGATGGGATCCAACGCCGTGTCAAGCGACGGGCCGTGGAAGTACGCGGACGACATGCGCGGTTCGCTCGTGATGACCCGATGCGCCGTGGCAACGAGATAGTTCCCCGTCATCGCCTGCAGCATTTCTCCGATGTTCAGCACGAACGAATCGGGCACGACCGGCACGTCGATCCAGTCTCCGGCCGGATCAAGCACCTGGAGACCCGGCGTCGGTCCTGCTGCCAGCAACGTGATGAATCCCGTGTCGTGGTGTGCGTTCACCCCGGCCGATCCCTCGGGAGTCGGCGGATAGTTGATGAACTTCGTGAGCGACATCGAGTTCTTGTCAAACGCGGTGCAGAAGTGGTCAGCGTCGAGTCCGAGCCCGAGTGCGAACAGGCTGAGAATCTCGTCTGCAAGAGTTCCAAGCCGATTGAACCAGTCGAGCGTCAATGCTTGCTGTCCTGCGATGACGTCGTCGGGCATCCACTGGTTTGGCCCGAGCAACCGAAGGTACGCAGGCACGACATCGGCAGCGAGGGCCGGCCGTTCAGACCACACGTCGATTTGTTCGCGGACGTCGGGCCGATTGTTGGTGAATTCGGTGCCGACCGCTTCCCAGCCGCGGAAGTGCCGCGACTCACGCTTGTCGATGAACAGTTTTTGCTCGTCGGACAGCGCAAAGAACTCGGCCATCATCGCGAACACGTTGTCGAGGTAGCCCGCCGGCAGGCCGTGGTTGACCAGCACGGCAAAACCGATGTCGTGGTAGACCGCGGTCAGCTCATCGGCGAGCGCCCGTCGTTCGCCGTCGGTCCCGCGCAGCGGACCCAAATCGATCGTCGGGATGCGAGCGGGCATCTGCCACTCAGGCGAGGGTGTCGACGTTGTTGAGCTCGCGGAAGGCTTGCTCAAGGCGGTCGACGAAGCTCACTTCACCAGACCGCAGCCAGACACGCGGGTCGTAGTACTTCTTGTTCGGCGCGTCGGCGCCATCGGGGTTGCCGAGCTGGCCCTGGAGATAATCGTGCTTGTCGGACTCGTACCCGCGGATCCCGTCCCAGAACGCCCATTGGAGGTCGGTGTCGATGTTCATCTTGATGACGCCATAGCCCAGCGCCTCTTCAATCTCAGCAGCCGTCGAGCCCGAGCCTCCATGGAACACGAAGTTGACGGGCTTGTCTGATTCAGTCGAATACTTCTCGGCGATATGCGCTTGCGCATCACGGAGGATCGTCGGCGTGAGCTTGACATTCCCCGGCTTGTAGACACCGTGCACATTGCCGAACGCTGCGGCGATCGTGAAGTTCGGGCTGACTTCCATCAGCCGCTCGTAGGCATACGCGACTTCTTCGGGCTTCGAGTACAGGTCCTCGGGATTGGCATCGGAATTATCGACGCCATCTTCCTCGCCTCCGGTGATACCGAGTTCGATCTCGAGGGTCATGCCCATCGGCGCCATTCGTTTCAGGTAATCGACGCAGATGTCGAGGTTCTCCTCCATCGGCTCTTCAGAGAGGTCGAGCATGTGCGAACTGAACAGTGGCGCTCCGGTTGCGGCAAAGTGCTCTTCGCCGACGTCGAGGAGCCCTGAAATCCATGGAAGCTTCGCCTTCGGGCAGTGATCAGTGTGAAGGATCACCCGAGCGTCATAGGCCTCCGCCAACGTCTGCACGTGCTTGGCTCCTGCGACCGAACCGAGTATCGACGCTCGGCTGGAGTCGACCGGGACGTTCTTCCCCCCGACGAATGCCGACCCGCTGGTCGAGTATTGAATGATGACCGGGCTGTTGAGTTTTCCGGCAGTCTCCATGACGGCATTCATCGAGTTGGTGCCAATGCAGTTTGCTGCGGGAAGCGCAAACTGCTGGTCTTTCGCCAATGCAAAAACCTGGTTCACCGCCTCGCCGGTGAGCACGCCTGCGGGGAAGTCGTTGCGAAGTTCAGTCACAGCTCTGAGCGTACGCGAAACCCTTCACGTTGGTCAGCCCAACCGAGGTTGGATCTGCGACGGGGGCTACGTTCGGCGCATGTCTGAATTGGTTCACGCGGTGATCGTCGATGATGTCGCCACGATCACGCTCGACTCACAGCACAACCGCAATGCACTCTCGAAGCCCTTGCTCGACCAGCTACACGCTGGGATCGACGCCGCGGAGGAAGCCCAAGCCCGAGCCATCGTGCTCCGTCACGAAGGGCCGGCGTTCTGCGCCGGCGCCGACCTGAAGGAACGATCCGACGGCCCGCCGGACTCCGGACCGATGGTACGAGCCCTCAAACGCTTGATGGACACAGAGCGGCCGACGATTGCTGCGGTCGATGGTGCCGTGCGGGCCGGCGGGATCGGGCTGATGGCATCCTGCGATCTCGTCGTCGTGCACAGCACCACGACGTTTGCGCTGACCGAGGTGCGCATCGGCGTCGCCGCAGCCATCATCTCGGTCCCCATTCTGCGGCGCGTGCCGCCCGGCAAGATCGCGGCAGCGATGTTGACCGGTGAGCAGTTCGGTGCGGATGAAGCCCGAACGATTGGCTTGGTCACTCATGTCACTGACAATGTTGCGACATCCGTTGCTGCGTTGGTGGACGGCATCAAGGCCGGCGCACCCCGGGCCGTTCGCGAGACCAAGGCGCTGCTCCACTCAGTTCCGACGATGGACCGCGACACGGCGTTCGCCGCAATGGAGGGTCTGTCGAACGAGCTGTTCCAAGGACCCGACGCGAAGATCGGCATGCAGGCGTTCCGCGAGAAGCGACGACCCACCTGGGTCCTGAGCGAATCTGACCAAACGTGACGCATTCGGCGCCCGAGACCATCCGTGTCGCTACCGGTGACAACCAGTTCATTGTCGCGGACCACTGGCCGGGAGACGCCACGCCCGTGATCCTCGCCCACGGCGGCGGCCAAACCCGGCACTCGTGGGGTGGCACAGCCGCAACCCTCGCGGCCAAGGGACATCGCGTGGCGTCGATTGACCTGCGCGGGCACGGCGATTCAACCTGGGCACCTGACGGCGACTATTCGATGGGCGCGTACTGCGGTGATGCACTGCGCATTGCCGAGTGGATTCGCCACGACAACCCGACGACGCGCATCGCCTGGGTCGGGGCATCGCTCGGCGGGATGACCGGACTCCACGTCATCGACGCTGCTCCTGCGTGGTTCTCGTCGCTGACGCTGGTCGACATCACCCCTCGGCCCGCCGCGAAGGGCGTCAGCCGCATCCTCGAGTTCATGGCCGCCAAGGCGGACGAGGGTTTTGTAGACCTCGAGGAAGCCGCTGATGCGATCGCCGAGTACCAGCCACATCGACCGCGACCCAAGGATCTGTCGGGCCTCGCCAAGAACCTCCGACTCGGCGATGACGGACGCTGGCGATGGCACTGGGATCCGGCTTTCCTTGACGTCCGATCAGGCACCAACTCAGAACACGCCCGCGACCGTCATCATGACGAACTTGAGATGATCGCTCGAAGAATCACGATGCCGACGATGTTGGTCCGTGGACGACTCTCGGACCTGGTGACGCAAGACGAGGTTGACGAGTTCCTCAAGATGGTCCCGCACGCGCGTTATGTCGACGTCAAAGATGCCGCTCACATGATCGCCGGCGACAAGAACGACGTGTTCACTGACGCCGTTGTCGAGTTCCTCGACGGGTGACAGCCGAGTTCCTCGACGGGTGACAGCCGAGTTCATCGACGGGTGACAGCCGAGTTTCGCAATGCAGAACCGTCGTGCGAGAATGGTCTCATGACCACTGTCACCAGCCAGGATCTCCACGACCGCATTGCCGGACAGAACCTCCCGAAGCGGTTTCTGCAGAACGTCGAGCGCAATGGCGACATCGAAGTCCTCAACTGGAAGGCCGCGGACGGCTCGTGGGCATCCAAGACCCTGAACGAGATGGCTGCTGACGTCGCTCGTCTGACCGCTGCGCTCAAAGACCTCGGCGTGGCTCGCGGCGACAAGGTCGTCATGATGATTCGCAACCGCCAAGAGTTCCACGCCCTCGACACCGCCGTGCTCTTCTGCGGCGCCACCCCGGTGTCGATCTACAACTCCTCGGCTCCCGATCAAATCCAGTACCTGATCAACGACTGCGGCGCCTCGGTCGCGATTCTCGAAGACAGCGGCTTTCTGGAGCGCTTCGAGTCGGTGCGCGAAAAGATTCCAACGATCAAGCACATCGCCCTGATCGAAACCACGGACGAGACACCCGACGACGTGTTGCGCTATAGCGACTTGATTGCGTTCGAGCCGGTCGACCTCGCGGTGGAGGCACAAACCGCCACGCTCGATGACGTCGCCACCATCATCTACACCTCCGGCACGACCGGCCCACCAAAGGGCGTCATGCTCAGCCACAGCAACGTGGCGTGGACACTTGAGTCCGTTGGCCAGTCGATGCGCGACCAGACCGACATCGAAGACTTCGCAGGCAAGCGTCACGTTTCGTATCTGCCCATGGCCCACGTGATGGAGCGTCTCCTCGGTCACTACTACATGCTTGACTTCGCCACGAAGGTTTACTGCTGCCCGGAAACCTCGCAGATGCCGGCGATGGTCCGTGAGAGCAAGCCGAACGTCTTCATCGGCGTTCCCCGCGTCTGGGAAAAGATGTACGCCGGCGTCACGGCCGCGATTTCGGCCGATCCTGAAAAGGAGCAGCAATTCAACGACGCAATCGCTGCTGCGACACCGATCATGGAGAAAATGACTCAGGGAGAGGCAACCGAGGAAGAAGTCGCCACCTGGAACTTCCTGGATGAGGTCGGCTTCAAAGCCGTCCGCGGTCTGATTGGCCTCGACGAGGTCGAGATCGGCATCTCCGGCGCTGCACCCATCCCCGCCGAGATCCTCGAGTGGTTCCGCACCATTGGTGTGCCGCTGAGCGAGGGCTACGGCATGAGCGAAACCACTGCGGTGCTCTCCTGGTCGGCTGCAGCGAAGCCTGGCTACGTCGGCCAGGCCGCAGTCGGCGTCGAGATGAAGATTGCCGACGACGGTGAGGTTCTCGCACGGGGCGGCAACATGTTCGAGGGGTACCTCGGGCTTCCCGACAAGACAGCGGAGTCGATCGACGACGACGGTTGGGTCCACACGGGCGACATCGGAATCATGGATGACGAGGGCTACCTCAAGATCGTTGATCGCAAGAAGGAACTGATCATCACTGCGGGCGGCAAGAACATCAGCCCGGCGAACCTCGAAGCGGCACTCAAGATGATCCCGCTGGTGGGGCAAGCGTGTGCCATCGGCGAGCAGAAGCCATTTGTCGCTGCGCTGGTCGTCCTCGATCCAGATGCATCGGCGGCGTGGGCAACTGAGCACGGTGTGCAGGGCGATGCCGCCACGACGGCAGCACTGGCGGAGAATCCCGACGTGATTGCCGAAGTCAATGCCGGCCTCGTCGAAGCGATGGCAGACTTCAACAACGCCGAGGCCGTCAAGAAGGTCAAGGTGCTGGGCGATGAATGGATGCCGGACACCGACCTGCTGACGCCGACCTCAAAGCTCAAGCGGCGCGGTGTCCTCGCAGCGTTCGCCGCAGAGATCGACTCGCTGTACGCGAAATAGCAATCAGTTCTTGATCAGCCGATACCCAACGCCACGGGCGGTGACGATCAACTTCGGATCGTCGGGATGTTCCTCGACTTTGACGCGCAGTCGGCGAACGTGCGCGTCGACCAACCGCGAGTCGCCGAGGTATTCGTACCCCCACACACGCTCGAGCAGTTGATCGCGCGAGAGCACAGCGCCAGCATGGTCGGCGAACTCACACAGCAATCGGAACTCAGTCTTGGTGAGGCTGAGCTCCGCGCCGCCCTTCAACACAATGCCCTGCTCCCGCAGCAACTCGATGTCACCGAAGACCGACGCCGCCGACGCCGTTGTCGCTCCTTGCAGGTGCACGCGGCGGAGGAGCGCGCGAATGCGCGCAGCCAGTTCCTTCGGCACCACCGGTTTGGTCACGTAGTCGTCGGCGCCCGCTTCGAGCCCAGCCACCATGTCCACGGTGTCGGTTTGGGCCGTGATGATGATGATCGGGACAATGCTCTTCAGACGCAGTGCTCGACACACCTCGAAGCCCGACATGTCGGGCAAGCGGAGGTCGAGGAGCACCAAGTCAGTGGATGCCACGTCGAATGCGGCCAGACCGTCCTGACCATTGGCGGCTTGGCGAACCGAATAGCCCTCGTCTTCGAGCGCGAGAGACAGCGCCAACCGAATCGCGTCGTCGTCTTCGATAAACAGCAACGATTCCATGTACGTTCGGACACTACACCGCACCGCGTTCCCCGAGGTGAGGCCAGGTTTTCGGGGGTTCGATCTTTGTTACAGAAATCGCACACATCCCGAATAGGTCTGTCACACGCGAGGCGCATTGTTGTATCTGTTCACGCTGCCCCGGTGAGACACCGTCCTCCCCCTGGTGTCTCACCGGCAGCGCGTGAATCCCGCCGCTCGTACCATTTCGGACTGGCAACCCTGCAACACTTCGTTTCGTGGCTCGGCAACGCTCTCTCCGCCTCCGCACCCGCGTCACGCTGTTCTTCGCACTGATTGCCCTGTTCGCCGGATCGGTCCTCATCGGAGTCACCTACGGATTTGCGCGGAGCAACCTCTTGGCCCGAGAGGACTCGTCGGCCCGCGACCAAGCCATCGTCAATGCGAGTCAAGTCCGCGAGGAATACACCGCAGCTCCGGGCCAGATCGGCAGCTTTTTTGACGCCGATCTCCGCACCGCGGACGGTGGGTTCGCCAGTTTGCTTGCCGCTGACACCTCAACGCAGATTGCCGGTTCGGACACTCGCGTTCGGATCGACGACTACCCGGCCAGCCTCGTCGACACCGTCCGCAGGGGCGGCAACGGGCGCCAGTACGCCGTCATCAACGGGGAGGACTACGTCGTCGTCGGGTTGTACATTGGCGCACACGACGCGGCCTATTTCGAGGCATTCCCACTCAGTGACACCGAGCGCACGCTGCGTTCGATCCTCACCGCGCTGGCTCTCGGCGGCCTCGGTGGCCTGATACTGGCTTCCCTCTTCGGTTTCTCGACGAGCCGCCGATTGCTCCGCCCGCTCAGCCGCGTTGCTGACGCCGCGGAGGACATCGCGTCTGGCGGGCTGGACACCCGTCTTGTTGAAGAGTCCGACCCCGACCTGGACCGTTTGGCGGGCTCATTCAACGACATGGCCGATGCCGTCCAAACACGCATCGAACGAGAGGCCCGTTTTGCCTCCGACGTCAGCCATGAGCTGCGATCACCGATCACTGCTCTGACTGCGGCCGTTGAAGTAATGGACGGCCGCCGGGAAGAAGTTCCGGAGCGAACTCGCCAGGCGCTCGACGTCGTGGTCGGTCAGGTGCGACGATTCGACAGCATGGTGATCGACCTTCTCGAACTCTCGCGGCTCGACGCGGGCGCTACCGACATGAATGTCGAGCGCCTCGACATCGTCGACCTGACCCGTCGAATCGCCGGACGGTACGGCGCTCCGGACGTGCCGATCAGTGTTGCACCACGAACTCGACGCGAGGTGTCGATCGACAAGGTGCGCTACGAACGAATCGTCGGCAACCTCATCGAAAACGCCAAGAATCATGGAGGTGGAGCTGTCGAAATTCAGATCGAACCCGCCCGGGACAAACGCATCCGCATAGCTGTCATCGACGACGGTCCCGGTGTCGCTCAAGGAGAGCGCGAGCGGATCTTCGAGCGTTTCGCGCGCGGGAGCGCTGCTCGGCACCGGATCGGCACCGGACTCGGACTCGCCCTGGTCGCCGAGCACAGCTCTGCAATGGGCGGGCGCGCCTGGGTTGAGGACGGCAAGTTCGGTGGCGCTCGCTTTGTGGTTGAACTCCCGATGGCGGTCGACGCGTGAGGCCGTCGACGCGGACCTTGCTTGCAGCGCTTGCGACACAAGCGTTGGCAGTCGTCGCCGTCTCGTGCGGAGTGCCGACCGGCGATGCCACGTTTCAGGACATCGATGGTGACGTGCTCGGCGGGCTGAACGATCCAACCACAACCACAACCACAACCACAACCACAACCACAACCACGCTCGCGCCGCAGGCCCCTGACCCTGCGTTGGAGACCACCACAACTGTGCCTGTCACCGATCCGCCACCGCCTGCGGCGATGGTGACCGTCTACTTCATCAGTCGCGGGCTACTTTCTCCTGCGACATCCGAGGTCGATCCGTCGTACGGGCTCAACGAACTCGTTGTCCTCCTCGAAGACGGACCTCCCGACGACAGCGTCGGCGAGCGGCTGCAATCGTTCGTCGAGCCCGGCCTCATCGTCGGCACACCGACCAGCGAAAGTGGCATCATCCAAGTCGAGCTGGACGGCGACGAATTCAACGCAATCGCCCTGCGCAATCAGCGCGAGGCGCTCGCACAGATCGTCGTGACACTGCTCCAAAATACGCCAGCCGTCGGCCAGGTCTCTTTTACCATCGACGACCAGATCGTGTTGATTCCCACCGATAGCGGGTCCCAGGAAGCTGCATCCGTCGACGACTTCAACCGACTCCTGGGCGCGCCCCGATTGCCAAACGGCATCCCCGGCGAGCTCGTTGATCCGGTGAATGTCACGACCAGCATTCCGGAATAGGCCGCACCGATCAGTACCCGAGTCGCTCGACTCGTTCGGGTTTGCGCTGCCAATCCTTGTCGACCTTCACCCTCAGTTCGAGGTAGACACCTTCGGGCATCTGCTTACGGGCAAGCTCGCCGGCACGCTTCAAGATGGCTCCGCCCTTGCCGATGACCATCCCCTTTTGGCTGTCGCGTTCGACGAGAATGTTGACGCGGATCCGAGGCCATTCCCATTCCACGACTTCCGTCGCGATCGAATACGGCAGTTCGTCGTGGGTCACCGCGAGCAGTTGCTCACGGACGAGCTCTGCAACCCAACGTTCCTCGGGCAGATCGGAGATCTCGTCATTGGGGAAGTACTGCGGGCCTTCCGGAAGTGTGCGGGCAAGATGATCAACGAGAGGGCCAATGCCCTCACCCGTCTTGGCCGAGACCGGGAAATATTCTTTCGCACCCAATTGGCTGGCCGCTTGGAGCATCGCAAGCACCTGCTGTGGTTTGGCAATGTCGGTCTTGTTGACGATGACGGTCGAAGCTGACATGTCGAGATGATCGGCAACCCATTTGTCGCCCTTACCGAACTGCATTGTGGCGTCAAGCACCAGACACGTCGCATCAACGTCTTTCGTGCTGTCGAGCGCCGTTGCATTCACTCGCTCGCCGAGCGCTGTGACTGGCTTGTGCAGCCCCGGCGTATCGACGAACACCAGCTGGCTGGTCGGCCTCGTGAGCACGCCCATGATGCGATGCCGTGTGGTCTGAGGCTTGTCGGAGACAATGCTGATCTTGCGTCCGCAGATGGCATTCACCAACGACGATTTCCCGACGTTGGGTCGCCCGACGAACGTGACGAAGCCCGACGTGTAGCCGTCCGAATTCACTGGCGCATCAGGGCTGGTCGTTTCGTCGGTCACGCCACCAGTCTGCCAACCTCTCACCTATGACGCGCATGATCAACGGCATCGATGAGATGAAGACCCTTGTCGGCGAGCACCTGGGCTGGTCTCCGTACACGGAGATCACCCAGGAACAAGTCCAGCAGTTCGCCGAGGCAACCGGCGACCACCAGTGGATACACATCGACGTTGAACGTGCCAAAGCCGGGCCCTTCGGCGGCCCGATCGCTCACGGCTATCTGACGTTGTCACTTGGCCCCATGCTGTCGCCACAGGTCTTCGGCGTGTCGGGCGTTGCGATGGGCGTCAACTATGGGGCCGGCAAGATTCGATTCCCGTCGCCCGTTCCCGTGGGCGCCAAGGTTCGGCTCGGCATCACGCTTGTCGCTGTCGACGACATCCCGGGTGGCGCTCAGGTAACGCAGCAATTCGTGTTCGAATGCGAAGGTTCCGAGAAACCCTCGTGTGTCGCGGAAGTCATCTTCCGGTACTACGTCTGATCAAGACGCCCATGCCGAACGCTCCATCCGCCGAACCGATCACCATCGGCCTTGCCGAAGTTCACGAGGCAATTGCGGCGACCCGGCCCGACGACGCGTGCCTCGTCTTTCGCAATCATCGTTTCACGTGGGGTGAGGTGACCGAGCGCACTCGGCGGCTGGCCAACGCGCTCCTCGATCGAGGCCTGGGCTGCCACACCGAACGCGGCGATCTCGACGGCCACGTCAGCGGGCAGGATCATATTGGTGTCTACCTCCACAACGGAAACGAATACCTCGAGGTGATGTTGGGTGCGCTGAAAGCGCGCGTTGCATCGTTCAACATCAACTACCGATACGTCGCGGAAGAATTGCGATATCTGCTCGACGATGCGCACGCTCGGGCGATCGTGGTGCACAGTCAATTCGCCCCCGTACTCGCCGAGGTCCTGCCCGACCTCGCGCACCTTGACGTGATCCTGCAGGTCCCCGACCATTCCGGGAATGATCTACTTCCCGGCGCGGTCTGGTACGAGGATGCCTTGGCCGCAGCATCACCCGACCGTCCAAACGTCGAGTGGGGCGCCGATGATCTCTACATGCTCTACACCGGTGGCACCACCGGGATGCCGAAAGGCGTCATGTGGCGCAACGGCGACGCCATGGTCGAGTGTTTTGGGGGTTCGCGTACAGCGACAACAGTCGAAGAATTCGTTGCCGAGGCGAATACCGGTCTCCAAGCACTACTGGCACCTCCGTTTATGCACGGAGCGGGACACTGGATGAGCTTCCGCACCTGGCTGGGTGGTGGCACAATCTTCGTGCAATCAGTTCCCGAACAGCTCGACCCGGTCGACATCTGGACGCTCGTCGAAAGCGAACGCCTCAATTTCTTATTGATCGTCGGCGACGCATTCGCTCGTCCGCTGCTCGACGAACTTGAGCACCCAACCGGACGCGGGCCGTACGACCTCGAATCGCTGACGGTTCTGCTGTCCGGCGGTGCCGCCCTGTCGGCCAATTTGAAGGTGGAGTTCCTGCAGCACCTCCCCACGGTGATGATCGTCGACGGCCTCGGGTCATCCGAGGCCGGCGGCCAGGTGTCCCATGTGTCCGCTGGCGGCAATGCCTCGACGGGCACCTTCGAGCTGACGAGTGGCAATGTCATCCTGTCGCCCGAGCTTGATGCCGTGTTGGCCCCAACCGACACCACCACAGGGTGGTTGGCCAAGACCGGCCGCCTTGCGCTTGGCTACCTCGGCGACGCGGACAAGACCGCTCGCACCTACCCGACCATCGACGGTCAGCGCTACGCGGTGCCTGGTGACCGGGCCCGATTTGTCGATGACCATCCCGACGACTTCATGGTCGAACTGCACGGCCGCGATTCGGTCACGATCAACTCAGGTGGCGAGAAAATCTTCGCCGAAGAGGTCGAGGCTGCGATCAAGGCGCACCCGGGCGTATATGACTGCGTGGTTGCCGGACGGCCAAGCGAGCGTTGGGGCAGCGAGGTAGTGGCTGTCGTCCGAATTCGTTCGGGTCATGACGTCGCCGACACCGATCTACTCTCCGAGGCCGCCCGGCACATCGCTCGATACAAGCTGCCAAAGGCAATCGTGCACGTGAATGAAATCGTGCGATCCCCCAGCGGCAAAGCGGACTACCGCTGGGCGAAGTCGATCGCGCAGGCCTAGCCAAAGGAGCACGGCGATCCAAAGTGTGAGGCTGCCGCCGTGTGGATGCGTCTTGCGGCATGGTGGCGGTGAGTCGTCCGCCCGTGGCGTTCGGCAGGGTTGATCCTGGCATTGATTGTGTCGTTCGCTCTCCCGGCGTTCATGGCCGCAAGCGCCGACCTGTTCCTCGTTTCAGCGTCCGACTCAATCACCCGCCA
>NZ_CAXCAM010000054.1:0-16408 GCF_963980585.1 uncultured Ilumatobacter sp. | reverse complement strand
CGTGCGAGTTTCCTCGTGCGCCCTGCCTCTCTAGCTCAATGGTAGAGCAGTGGACTTTTAATCCATTGGTTCTGGGTTCGAGCCCCAGGGGAGGCACTCACGCCGCAAGAGCATCACGGACATGCTCGATGGCCCGCGTTAGGTGGTTCCTGATCGTGCGTGGGGTCACCTGGCGCTCTTGTGCGACGCGTTGCGGTGATTCCCCCCGCACGAGGTAGCGGAGGAGATCGAGATCATGGGTCGGGACCCCGCTGAGTCGAGCATCGCGGACGACGGCGGCGAACTCGACGAATGGACAGCGCGCCGTTGTGTGGGCGTATTCGTCGAAGACGTTTGGCTCGGTCGGTTGCTCGTCGGCGGACTTGAGACGAAGACGGTGACGAAACGCTGCGAACATCGTGTCGGAGATGATTGATGCGACTTCAGGGCAATGAGCATCCCGTTGCGGTTGGTGCTGACGAAGTCAAGGGCATCGGAAAGCTGCATACTCGACCCAACCGGCCTTCAGCTGGTTCTGTTCCGGGTTCAGTCGATATCTTGACGGGCGAGTCGCCAACTCGCCAGGGCCAATGCGACCACCCCGGCCAGCAGCGGAACGATGATGCCCGTCATCTGGGAGAAGTCGGCGAGGTCCAAGTCGACCCCCGTCCGGTCGACGATGATTGAGCGGGTGTACTTGCGGATCGCGAAGCGCGCCACACCGGCGCCGCCGAGAGCAATGAATCCCTCCCAGATCAGCACATACGCCAGGCCCCACACAATGAACCGGCGCAGCGCGACCCCCAGCAGTGTGAACACGGCGCAGTAGGCGATGACCGCGACCAGTCCGGCGATCACCGTGGCGGCAACCAGGCCGCCACCTGATCCGGCCAGCACGGCGGCAGCGACAACGGGGATCAGCGTGATCGGTGTGGTGAGTGTGAGTGCGGCGAGAAACGCTCCGACGACAAGCGGCCAGCGGTCCATCGGGCGGAGCCAGAGGTACACCAGGGTCTTGTCCTCGCGAAGGTCCCCGATCGCCGCACCGCCGAAGACGAGCGAGACAACGGGGATGATCACGGCGAAGCCGAGTCCCGAGACCAGTCGGACGCCGGCCTCGAGGTCTGCGTCGGTTTGGCCCAGCGCGAAACCGGCCACCGTTGAGACCAGCGCTAGCGCAGTGAGCGCGATGATCCGGCCGCGGCTTGCCAATTGGCGGAGGACGACGCGGTATGTGAGGGCCAGCGCCCTCGTCGGGGGCACCGAGCGGCCCGCAGTCCGACGTTGCTCGACGTTCGCGGTGTCGCTCATCGGCCCTCGACCAGGTAGCGGAAAACGGACTCGAGGTCATCGTCGAGCGGATGAACCTCCGTCAGGCGAATGTTCAGGTCGCGAGCGAGTGGCGCCAGTCGCCGACCGATTGCATCGGCATCGTTGGTGTCGACCACGACATGGGTTGCGTCCAGCGACAGTGCAGTGATGAGGTCCTGGTCGACGAGCGCCGATGCCAAGCGACGTGGGTCGGATGTGCCGATTCTGATGCGCA
The DNA here is from genome assembly GCF_963980585.1 of uncultured Ilumatobacter sp. Lineage (NCBI taxonomy): Bacteria > Bacillati > Actinomycetota > Acidimicrobiia > Acidimicrobiales > Ilumatobacteraceae > Ilumatobacter > uncultured Ilumatobacter sp. Next base: position 14,883 of record NZ_CAXCAM010000054.1, on the reverse strand, counting down.
GCGGGCGATCGTCCATCAGCCCGCGCAGGTCGTGATAGTCGCCGCTTGCAATCAATCGACCCTGTGCGATGACCAGCAATCGCGAACCCAATCGGGCGACCTCATCGAGGACGTGGCTCGACACGAGCACGCATCGACCTTCGTCACCGAGGCGGTGGAACAACGCAATCATGTTGCGCCGCTGCACTGGATCGAGGCCGGTGAGGGGCTCATCGAGGATCAACACCTCAGGGTCATTGACCAGTGCGCAGGCGACTTTCACCCGCTGGCGCATGCCTTTGGAGAACTGACCAACGGGCTTGGATCCGACATCGCCGAGTTCGACGTGCGCCAACGCCGTGACGGCGGCGGCGGTTGGGTCGTTGACTCCATGGCCCCGGGCCGACACGGTCACCATTTGCAGCGCGTCGAGATGATCAAACAGTGCGTCTTGCTGTGGGACCAAGGAGAGCCGACCGCGCACGGCGCGGTCGGTGCGCGGGTCAGCACCGAGGACCTGCACCGCACCGCGTGACGGTGGCGTGAGGCCACACATCATCCGAAAGAGCGTCGACTTGCCCGCCCCGTTTGGCCCGAGCAGCGCGGTGACGCCCGCCGTGATCGCAAAGCTGACATCGCTGACAGCAACGACCGAGCCGAAGAACTTGGACACCTCGTTGACCGAAATCATGCCCCTGGGTTCCGGCCCGGGAGCGGGCGCAGGGAGGGTGGCGATCTCCGGTGGAGGCAAGCCGGTCATCGGGCGATCACCAGTCGCGAGTAGCGCCAGGCCACCACGCTGAACCCGCCGACAGTCCAAGCAAGGTTGACCCCGATCACGGCCGCGGTCGATACGGCGGGAAAGTTGCCGGGGTCGCCAAAGATCCGGAAGACGAGTTCAAACGGCATGGAGAACACGTCAATGAGTCGCCAGTTCTCCGAGAGCTCAGCTCCGTCCACCAGTGCGCCCGCGAGAATCGGCGTGGCGAGCACGACCAGCACGACACCAATCGCGGCAAACGCTCGCCGGTCGGTCAGACACGATGCGGCCATCGAAATCGCGGTGAGCGCGCCTGAGACCGCAACGCCTGAGAGGATGATCCGCATCAGCACGATCAACCAGTTGCCCAGGCCGTCTGGGCCAGAGCCGTCAAAGGTGTACCCGAGCAGCACGAGGATGGGCGGCCCGAGGGTGACGAGGCCGAGTGTGACCACGACCGCAAGCATCTTGGCCACGAGGTACGTGCCGCGGTGTAGCGGCGTCGAGAGATACATCGCCAACATCCCGTTGCGACGGTCGGGGACGAGGACCTCCGGAGCGACAAGCGCGGCGAACAACACGATGGCCGAGGTGACGAAGCCGTAGTACTCGGGGTAGGTGGGACCGTCAACGATGCCGGAGGGGATCAGTACGGCGAGGCCGATGAACACGATTGCTGGCACGTAGGCAATCGCCACCGAGATGACCGGAAAAATTTTGTTCTTCGCTGGCCGACCGAGCCCGAGAGTGGAGCGCATTGCCTGCCAGGTGACGCTGCGAATCGCCCCCGGCACGCCGGACCGTTCGCCGACGTACGGCTGGAAACCGCGTGCCGCGATCTGGGCCGTGTTGTCGGGTGAGTCGAACGAGCTCACCTGGTGGCACCGGCCTCGGCAGCGCTGACATTGTCAGCATTTGCGGTGAAGATGTCATCGAGCGATCGTCGACGTGGGGCAAGGCGCCGGAGTCGAGCCTCGGCTGATGCGACCGCATCGCCGACGAGGTCGAACAGGTCGTCGTCGGGCAACCCCGTCGCAATGATCACCGACCCGGCGCGATCGACGGTTGCACCGGCAGTTTCGAGTTGGGTCACCACGTTGCCGATCGCCGCTGGTCGATCGGAGATCTCGACGAGCTCGATTTCGACCCCGCCCGATGCGCCCGCCAATTCGTGCATCGGGCCTTGCGCCACCAGCCGGCCCTGGTCGAGTGCGACGACGTGGTCGCAAACTCGCTCGACTTCTTCGAGGACGTGCGACGACAGCATCACGTCGATTCCGAAGTCGCGGTTCACCTGAACGATGATGTTCAGCATCTCATCGCGCTGCACCGGATCGAGTCCATCGGTCGGCTCGTCGAGCACGATGAACCGCGGAGCTGCGGCGATGGCCTGTGCGAGCTTCACCCGCTGGCGCTGCCCGGTCGACATCGTGCCGAGCGCCCGGAAGCGTTCTTCGCCCAGGCCGACCAGGTACAGGGAGTCGCTGGCCCGAGTGCGGGCTTCATCGCGCGGCAGCCCCTTCACTTCGGCGAGGTGACGAACGAAGTCGTAGGCGCGAAGGTCGTCGGGGAGGACATTGCGTTCTGGTCCGTACCCGATCTGGGCGCGTAGCTCGGGTCCGTGCACAGCTGGGTCAAGTCCGAGGACCTTGATTGTGCCCGACGATGGTGCGAGGAGACCGAGCGTGAGCGAGACCAGCGTCGTCTTGCCAGCGCCATTGGCACCGACGAGCCCGGTCACGCCTGGCGGGATGTGCAGGTCGAGTCGATCGAGTGCGAGCGTCGACGGGAACTGCATCACCAGTCCCTCGGTCTCGATGATCGCAGCCATGGGATGCAGTCCTCCTGGACAGTGCGCTGAGAGCATCACCCCGCAGGATGATCGCCCCTCATCCGATCGGCGTTACCTGCTGGAAACGGCGGAGCCGCCAATGTCGAGCGCCGCGATGGCGTCTTCGCGCATCTCGACCTTGCGGATCTTGCCGGTCACGGTCATGGGGAAGTCGTCGACAATGCGGATGTGGGCCGGAACTTTAAAGTGCGCGATCTTTCCCGCGCAGAACCTCTTGACGTCATCGAGCGTCGGGGTCGAACCCGCGACAGGAATGATGCACGCCATCACTGCTTCGCCGTACCGCTCATCAGGAACACCGATGACCTGAATATCCGCGATGTCGGGATGACCGGACAGGAACTCTTCAACTTCGCGCGGGTAGACGTTCTCGCCGCCGCGAATGATCATGTCCTTGATCCGGCCGACGATGTTGACGTAGCCGTCGTCGAACATGATTGCGATGTCGCCCGTGTGCATCCATCCATCCGCATCAATCGAGTCAGCGGTCTTTTCTGGTTCGTTCCAATACCCCTGCATCACCGAGTAGCCACGTGTGCAGAACTCGCCGCGCTCGCCCCGTGGCAACGTCTCGCCGGTTGCGGGGTCGGCGATGCGCACTTCAACGTGAGGGTGGGCGATGCCGACGGTTTGCGTCTGATGAGCGAGCGTGTCGCCAATGAGGGTCTGACATGAGACAGGCGACGTCTCGGTCATGCCGTAACAGTTGGTGACGTCGACCATGTGCATCTTCTCGACACAGGCCACCATTGCGTCTTCGGGACACAACGATCCGGCCATCACGCCAGTCCGCAGCGAACTGAGATCAAAATCGGCGAAATTTGGGAGTGCGAGTTCAGCGATGAACATCGTCGGTACGCCGTACAGCGCCGTGCACCGCTCCTGCTCGACGGCGGTGAGCACGGCAGCGGGATCGAACGCATCTCCGGGAATCACCATGCACGCGCCCGTCGACGTGCAGCCGAGGTTGCCCATCACCATGCCGAAGCAGTGATAGAAGGGTACGGGGATGCAGAGTCGATCCTCGTGCGTAATGTTCTGTCCGCGAGTCACATTGTGACCGTTGTTCAAGATGTTGTGGTGGGTGAGCGTGGCGCCCTTCGGGAACCCGGTGGTGCCCGACGTGTACTGAATGTTGATCGGGTCATCCGGTCTGAGGGATGCGCTGACATCGGCGAGTTGCTGATCGCTGATCTCATCTGATCCTGCGCACAGCGCTTCCCAGTCGTCGTCCCAGAAGAAGACGGCGCGCTCAAGCGTCGGACACTCAACGCGTACCTCGTCGACCATCGTCCGATAATCGGACGTCTTGAACGTGGGCGAGGCAACGACCCACCGGCAGCCGGACTGATTGACGGCGTACGCCAACTCATGTGTGCGATACGACGGGTTGATGTTGACGAGTACAACGCCGATCTCTGCGGTGGCGAACTGGAGGAGCGTCCACTCGGCATAGTTCGGACTCCACAGGCCAACGCGGTCGCCCTTGGCCAAACCGGCACCGAGCATGCCTTTGGCCAGCACGGACACGCGGGCTGCGAACTCGTCGTAGGTCCACCGAATGTCCTGGTGAACTGAGACGAGTGCGTCACGTCCGCCGTGCGTGGCCACGGTGCGAGCAAGGTTCTGCCCGATTGTCTCGTCGAGCAGTGGTGTGTCCGCTGGCCCAGCGGCGTACGACAATTCGGTCATGGCTGACAACCCCCAAGGTGTGTGTGCAATCAGTCGCCAGTCTCGCGCGTCGGTACCCACTCCGTCTTAACGGTCGAATGAGTTCACTTCGGGAGTACCAGGCGCGTCCGAAAACCTGCGACGCCCAACCGCCTGGGGGGAGGGTGCGGTTGGGCGTCGGCTGGTTTTAGTGAACACCTCTTGTTCGGTGCCCCGGTGATCTTGGATCAGAGATTTCCGAAGTTGTCGAGCATTAATCGGTTGCGGAGGTCTCGAGGGCCGGATCAACGTCAAGGCCGGCGTTGCGGATCTCGATCTTGCGTGGCTTGGCCTGTTGCGCGACCGGAACCCGAAGCGTCAGGACACCGTCGTGATAGTCCGCTTCGATGCCGTCGGCATCGAGCCCTTCTCCCAGGTTGACCTGGCGTCGGAAGGTGCCGGGATGGCGCTCAGCGAGAGAAAAGCGGTCGCCCTCTTCGCGAGCGGTCGATGAGCGTGGGATAGAGCGACGGGCCGGAGCCGATTCGCTGCGCGATCTGCGAGGCAGTCCATCCGCCCACGGCGCCGCCGACTGCGCCACCCGTGGAAAGCAGAGCGAACTCGGTTGGCGAGGTTTCCAGAACTTCTTGGGCGAACAGGACCATGGTTGCTGTCGACATCGTGCCGAGCATGTTGAGGAGTCCGAGGATGGTGGCCATCGGTCGGAGCAGTTCGTGGTTCCACAGCCAGCGAAAACCGATGCGCAGCTCTGTGGTCCACGATGGTGGAGCGGCACCTGCCGAGGCAGGCTTCGGAACTCGCTTCGTTGCGGGAATGAGCGCAATCAGAACGGCCGATACGAAGAACGTTCCGGCGTCGACGAAGAACGGCACGGAGAACGCGGCAACGAGGAGCAGTGCTCCAAGTGGCGGGCCAGCGACTATGTTGCTCACGAGGTCAGCGCTCCACAGTCGACCGTTCGGCTTCTCGAGTCGGTCGGCGTGCACGATGGCCGGCATGAAGGTCTGCGCCGAGTTGTCGTAGAGCACCTCGGCAAACCCGAGCAGCAGCGTGGCGAAGAGGACCATCGAGTAGAGAAGCGCATCGGTGCCCAGGACGGCGCCTGCGTCGACAGCGTCCGGGTCAGGAAGTATTCCTTGCTGGCTCAAGACGACGAACGCGACGCCCAGCGTCAGGACGGACCGAATCAGGTTGGCCGCGATAATCAGAGTCCGTCGGTCATGTCGGTCGGTGATCACGCCGGCCGGAAGACTGAACAGCAGCCACGGCAGCCGCTAGACGACACCGACGAGCGCGATCAGGAGCGGATGACGGGTGACTGCTGACGCGAGCCACGGGTAGGCGATGATGCCGATGCCGTCGCCGAGATTCGAGATCGTGCTGGCGCCGAACAACTTGAAATAGTTGCGTCCGACGCGATCCGTGGGCAGTGCGGCGCGGCAGCGCGCCTCGTCGCTGACCTCAAGCGTGGTGTCAGTGCTCACGAGCTGGCCTCTTTTGTCTCGGGCAGTGTTGGATGGTCGGTGGGGTAGACCGCTGCGACGAAGCCGTAGACCGTGTCGCCGTCTCGAGGCAGCGTCACAAAGTCGTCCGCCAGGTCTGTGACCTGCTGCCAGAATTCTTCGCGGCGTTCTTTCGGGATACGGCATGTCGGATTGTCGACCGCATCTTGTCGTCGTCGGTTTCGACCGCCTCGCGTTGGGCTTTGGCCAGAAAACTCCGCATCAGAGTGCCCGTTGGCATCTCCCCGTCGCTCAGGACGATCGTGCGTGCCACGCGTCCGTACAACCGCTCATCGATCGCTCGGACCTTGCGGGTGCGGACCACCTTGAGGAAGCCGACCCCGACGAGTTGATCGACGTGGTACGCCATCGACGACTTGGGGCGATCGAGGGCTTGAGTAAGTTCGGTGACCGTTGCTGCCCGTTCCAGAACGAGGGATAGGATCTGGCTCCGCAACGGGTCAGCGATTGCTTTCAGCCGTGCCGGGGTCCGCAAGAACTCCGACACAAACGGGTGAGTGTGCGTCAGTCTTGGGAGACGCGGCCGCGCATGGCGGCGCTCGCCAGGCTGAAACTGACAACCGCGAGCGCGAGCGTGGCCGCCAAGCCCTTTGCCAATACATCCCATTCCCAACCGACGGAGATCAGGCTGCGGAGACCGTCAAGGACATATGTGACCGGGTTGTAGGTCGCCACTGTCGACAGCCATCCCGTCAGAGCTTCCTTGGGCAAGAACGACGTTGTCAGGAACGCGAACGGGAAGAAGAGGATGAAACTGGAGTTCACCGCTGCTGGGTTGCCGGTCTTCAGCGCAATGGCGTACGGGAACCCGGCGAACGCCAGGCCCCACAGCGCGCCATAGAACAGAAACGCGATCATGCCGAGAATGCCGGTGGTAAAGGTGACCCCGAGCACCAAGCCGAGCATCAGCACCGGGATGGCGAGCATGATGACCGCCATCAAGTCGGCCACCATCAAGCCGAGCAACAGCGCGGGCCGACGGATCGGCGTCAGCAACAGACGGTCGAAGTAGCCGCCTTGAATGTCGGTCACCAATGCGCTCGCGCGTGAGATTCCAGTGACGGCAAAGATGATCGAGACCGGCAATTGAAAGGCTTTGAAGTCATCGACCGTGCCCGACTGCTCGGCAAAATCCTGCAGCGCGCCGACGTTGACCACGTAAAAGAACACCGGCACGAGGAGCGCTGGGATGAAGAACTCAGGTTCGCGAAACACGCCGCGGCATGCGCGCTTCGCCACCGTTCTCAGGTCGTGGAAGACCGACGACTTCCGCGCCAGCGGGTGCGGCGTTTCGAGTGTGGCGGTCATCGCGTTGCACCCTTCTGTTCGGCATTGGCGGACTCGTCAGCGGCGACGGCATGGCTCTCGGCGAGATGCGCTCCGGTGACTTGGAGAAATACGTCATCGAGCGTCGGGGTGCGCAGGGTGAGCGAGCGAACCGTGGCGCCGCTGCTCTTCAGCGCCACGGCAACGTCGGCGATCACCGCGGCGCCGTTCGCGGTGGAGACGGTCAATTCGTTCTTGCGCACGTCGAGGTCGTCGACGCCTACGATGCCACGAAGTTGGTGTGAGGCGGCCGCGATGTCACCGTCGACTTCGGCGACAATGAGGTCTTTGCCGATCGCCTGCTTGAGCGCAACTGGGGTGCCCTCGACCTCGAGCTTGCCGCCGGCAATGATGCCGACACGGTCCGCCAACTCGTCGGCCTCCTCGAGGTACTGGGTGGTGAGAAAGATCGTCATGCCCTCCTCGCTGTTGAGCTTGCGGACCTCGTTCCACACGGCCGTCCGGCTCGCAGGATCGAGCCCAGTCGTCGGTTCATCGAGGAAGAGGATCTGCGGCTTGTGGATCAGCGCCATCGCCAGATCGAGCCGTCGCTTCATGCCACCCGAGTACGACTCGACCCGGTCGTCGATAGCTGCACCGATGTCAACCAGGCCGATGACGTCGTCCATGCGTTGAGCGATGTCGGGCTTGCTGAGGCCGTACAACTCGCCTTGGAGATGCAACATCTCCCGGCCGCTCTGCTTGCCGTCAATCGAGCTGTCCTGGAGCGCGACGCCGATCCGCAACCGGATGTCGCCTGCCTGAGTCGCCACGTCATAACCGCCAACGCTGGCCCGACCGGACGTGGGGCTGAGCAACGTACACAGCATCTTCACCATGGTCGACTTGCCAGCACCGTTCGGACCGAGGAACCCGTAGATCTCGCCGGACTTGACCGCCAGATCGACGCCGGCGACCGCCTCGTTGTCGCCGAAGACTCGTCGCAGATCGTGCGCTTCGATTGCTGCTGCCATGTATCGCCTCTCGTCGCCGTGCACCTGCCCGTTGTCAAATGCCAACGGCATCCTACGAACGCCACTGAGACAGCGGACCGCCGGATTCATTTCGGTTTGCCTGGAGGAGAATGGGCGAGTTGCTATTCGCGGCCGAGCTCGGTGGCCCCGGCCGCGTCATGGTCGATGTCCTGATCGGGCACGAGGTCAACGGTTACCTGAACGAGGTCACCCTGGTAGGTGTTTGGGCCGAGATGTCGACCACTGCCGTCATAGTCCGCGACGGTCGTCCCGCGGTCGAGACCGATGTCGAGTCCAGACCAGGAGATCATGAGCCAGAAGATTTGATCCGTTTCCATTTCGCCGGCTGGCTCGCCGTCGATCAGCAGTGTGCCAATGCCATGTGGGAATGGCCCATCGCCCGCGCGCCGCATGCGGAAGCCGAGTGTCGCAGCGGTCGCTGGAATCGTTACATCAGATGTCACCAACTGGTGGGTGCCGCCGATATTGAGGTCGTGGACGAGGTGGCCGCCACGGACGAAGAGGGAGTACCCGCACGTCGCGTCACCGTGCGCGATCAGCACGCCGTCGCGATCGCCAGTCGAACCGGTGGGATTGATGTGCGCGGTGATGTCGTAGCTCCGGCTGCGGAGGTCGGGTGCCACCTCGGACGGCACGTGGCCCATGCCAGACCAGAAGGTGAAGTTCGTCCGAGCACCGGCGTGGCGTGCCGCGTTCTCGGCGAAGCGTTCGCCGAACCGATCGTCGAGGGGGAGTACTTGATTGTTGCGGGCTTCGTCCCACCAGCGCGTCTGCAGGTCCGCGAGACGCTCGGGCTGTTCGAACGCAAGGTCGTGGACTTCGTTGAAATCGTTCGCGAGGTCGTACAGCTCCCACATGTCGTCGTCGAATGACGTGCCGGGCGCGTGGTAGGCGACTGCCTTCCACCCGTCGTGCCAGATGCCGCGGTGACCGAACATCTCGAAGTACTGCGTGGTCTTGCCCGTCGTGACGTCGGCCTCGTTGAGCGTTGCAGCGAGGCTCACGCCATCGAAGTGAGTCGATACGTTGGCCAGGAGTCCGAGCAACTCAAGCACGGTGGGGGCGATGTCATTGACGTGACAGAACTGATGACGCAGCGAGCCCGCCTGGGATCGACGAAGAATGCGTTCAGGAGCGGCGACAACGAGCGGGTCGCGGACCCCACCGCTGTGGGTGTTCTGCTTGTACCGCTTCAATGGCGTGTTGGCCGCCATAGCCCAGCCGTGAGGAAAGTTCGAATGCGTGTCAGGTCCACCGATGTCGGCGATTCGCCCGATCTTGTCCTCGATCGATTCGCGCACCATGTTGAAAGGGCCCATCGCGTTGACGAAGCCGAGTGGGCCGCCTTCCTGGCTGGCGCCATTGTCGGACATCACCATGACAATGGTGTCATCGAGCATGCCGGTCTGCTCCAGCGTGTCGAGCAACCGTCCGAGGTGCTGGTCGAAGTGGTCGAGCATCGCGGCGTATGCGCCAGCGAGTCGCGCAAACAGGCGGCGCTCGTCGCTGGAGTGCGCCTCCCAAGGCTGCACACCGACGTTGCGGTCGGGCAGGACGGTGTCACCGGGAACGATGCCGAGCTTGACTTGCGCGGCGAGTCGATCGGCCCGTGCCTGGTCCCAGCCCTTGGCGAAGATGTCGCTGTAGTGGTCAATCAGCTCAACGGGCGCTTGGTGTGGTGCGTGACAGGCGCCAGGCGCCAGGAGCATGTACCACGGATCGTCCGGCGTGGCGGCGAGGTGACTGGTGACGTAGCCAATCGCGTTGTCGACGAGGTCTTCGGTGAGGTGGTATCCCGAAGCATGGTCGCCGGGGGCGGTGATGTGTGAGTTGTCGCGGACCAGTTCAGGCGAGTACTGATCGGTCTCGGCGTCGAGGAATCCGTAGAAGCGGTCGAACCCGCGCCCCAGCGGCCAGCCATCGAACGGTCCGGTCGGTCCGGTCTGAGTCAGCGGCGTGCAGTGCCACTTGCCGACCATGTAGTTGCGGTAGCCGTGCGGCCGGAGGAGTTCTGAGAGAAGGGGAGCGTTACGTGCAATCTTCCCGCGGTATCCGGGAAATCCGCTGTCGAAGTTGGAGAGGCACCCCATTCCGACGGCGTGATGGTTGCGCCCCGTGTGCATCGAAGCGCGCGTTGTCGAACACATCGCCGTCGTGTGGAAACCGGTGTAGCGCAGCCCGGTCTCGGCAAGACGATCGATGTTGGGAGTGGCGATCTCGGAGCCATAGCAACCGAAGTCCGCGAATCCGACATCATCGAGAAGAACGAGCAGCACGTTGGTGCGGCCAGCTGGCGGCGTTGGCGAACTCGGCCAGTGCGGCGTCGACTCTGCGACCGTGTTGCCAATGGTGCCCTCGAAGTCGCGCATTTCTTGACCGTAGTCAGCGACGTTGTCGTGAGGTTCAGCTGGTGCCGTTCGCGAGTCGCTCGGTGTACTCGGCGCCGGTGATGGTGCCGCCGGCTTCTTCCGCGAGGTCCTGCTGGGCTGTGGGGAGAAACGGCTGAATCATGTCGATGCGTTTCCATGCCGGAGTCGGCTGAGTGCCGTCGTCGTCGGGTACGTACTGCGAAGTGCTGCGGCGCTCGTGCTGATGGATGTAGCGGGCGCAGTTGGGAAAGGTCTGCGCCACGGTGGCACGCACCACGAGCTGTGCGCCTGGCCAGTGCGCCAGCGTGGCCTGGTCATCGATGATGGTTGCGGTGGCTTGCAGACGGAGTCGACGCGGAGTCTCCATGTCGATGAACAGCACGCCGATCTTTGCGTTGGCGTCGATGTTGCCCATCGAGAGGTACATGCCATTGCCGTCGTAGCTTGGGAACTCGATGGTGCGTTCGTCGACCACCCGCACGAGGCCCACTGGCCCGCCCTTGTACGACACGGTTGGCCAGCCGTCGGCGTCGACGGTCGAGAGAAAGAAAAAATCGCGTGATTCGATGAACGTGCGGTTGTCGTCGTCGATCGTCTCGCTGAAGATCGTGGCCTCGAACGCCGCCGCCAGGTTGCTGGTGTCGAATCGCTCCTGCAGCGCGCGCTGCTCGTCTCCGTAGATGGGCATCCCGTCACCCTTGCACAGCGTGCGCGCTCCACGGGTGTGGGAGGTCAGAGGGTGCGAGAGCCAGAGAGCCCAGCGGGTCGGAGAGTGCGGTAGCCCGGGTCAGGTCAGCCGCAGCAGACGCCGGCGGTGCCGACCGCGACGTGCTCCATCTGCTCGGTGTCGCCGGTCTTGACGTACCACTCCCAACGAGCATCGTCGGGCGATGCCATCCACGTCTCAGTCTTTTCGGCAAAACAGCACACAGCGTCGTCGACGCCCGTTGTTTCGATGCCGGTTGCGGTGATGCGCGCCTCTGCGGCGGTCACCTGCGCGGCCGATTCGACCTCCACGCCGAGGTGGTTGAGGTGCTCGAAGCTCTCGCCGTCAGCGGCTTCGAACAGGACCAATTTCAGCGGTGGATTCTCGATGGCGAAGTTGGCGTAGCCGGGCTTGGTCTTGGCGGGGGCGGTGTCGAACATCTTGGTGTAGAAGTCGATTGCCTCGTCAAGGTTCGTGACGTTGAGAGCGAGTTGCAGGCGCATGGCGTCCCTTTCATATTGATGATTATCGATATGATATCAAGATATCGATGAATGTCAATATGAATCGAAGGGGACCGCGCCAAAATATGTAGGAAAATCTTCGCTCCACGACGCTGAGACCCTATTTTTCGGGAACGTGGGGCCGCTGTGGTTCGCGTGACAGCAGGTTTGTGGGAGTGCAGCGGGGCGAGCCGGGACCGCTGGCTAGCGAGCGCGGAGCTCGAGGCGGTCGCGCTGGGTGATCTTGTACGTGCGGTCCTGCTGCTCGAGCCAGCCGAGGCGAATGAAGCTCGCAATCGCCTTATTGACTCGCTCGCGAGACGCGCCGACGATGCCGGCGAGTTCTTCCTGAGTCACTGGCAGCGTGAACTGATCGGCGCCGTCAGCAAGTTCGAGCAGACGCTTCGCTGTCCGACCGGTGACGTCGAGAAACACCGAGTCGGCGAGTGCTTCGTCAGTGACGCGGATGCGCTGCGCGAGCATCCGTGTGACGTTCCAGAGCAACTTCGGATTCTCATCGAACATCGCCAGGATCGGCTCAAAGGGAATGGCGAGCACGGTGGTGGGCTCGAGCGCCCGGGCCATTGCTGAACGCGGCCCGTTGTCGAGCATGCTCATCTCACCGAACAGGTCATCGGGTTCCATGAGCGCCACCACGCTCTCGCGGCGATCGATCGGATTAGCGATGGCAATTGCCATTCGGCCGCGGAGTACGAGATACAGCGCGTCCGGTGGATCGCCCTCGTTGAAGAGGACATCGCCACGAATCAACTGGCGTTCCTGTCCTGCCGAGGCGACGGCTGCCAAGGCATCCGGCGGCGCGTCAGCAAAGAAGTCGGTGCGGGAGAGAACGTCTTCGTGAGCCATGACGTGCGTCACGGTACTACCCTCCGGGCCTGTGGCGCCTCACGAGATCATCTGGACCGTCGTGGTCGGTGGTGGAAGCGGCACTCGATTCGGCCGACTCAAGCAATATGAGCACCTCGGCGACCGGCGTGTGATCGACTGGTCGCGTGCGATCGCGGAGCAGGCGAGCAATGGCGTGGTCGTCGTGGTGCCCGCGGCTGACGCTGAACGCGAGCGTGCGGTTGCCGGTAGTGACAGCCGGGCGGCATCGGTGCGTGCCGGACTCGCCTCGGTTCCTGCCGAGGCAACGATCATCTGTGTGCACGACGCTGCGCGACCATTCGCCGGAATCGAGATCTATGAGCGGGTGGTCGATGCGGTCGCCGACGGCGCGGACGCCGCGATCCCCGGTGTTGCGGTGCCCGACACGATCAAGGTGGTGCACGACGTCGACGGCGTGCGAACTGTCGTCGACACTCCCGACCGGGCATCGCTCGTCGCGGTGCAGACGCCCCAAGCGTTCCGGGCGGCAAAATTGCGCGCTGCGCATGCTGACGGAACTGATGCGACTGACGATGCTGCGTTGATCGAACGATCAGGTGGTCGCGTCGTCGTGGTCGAGGGAGACCCGGTGAATCGCAAGATCACCCTTCCCGACGACCTGGAATGGGCGCGCCGGCGCGCTGCCACGACCGGTGCAGCATTGGACGAGGTATCACCATGACCAGTTTCCCGGAGATTCGCGTTGGTCAGGGTTTCGACGTCCATCGTTTCAGCGATGTGGCTGATCGAGTGCTGGTTCTCGGTGGTGTCGTTTTTCCGGGCGAGAGAGGTCTGGTCGGGCATTCCGATGCTGATGTCATCACGCACGCGTGCGCCGATGCGCTCCTTGGTGCTGCCGGACTCGGTGACATCGGCATGCACTTCCCCGACACCGATCCGGAGTGGAAAGGCGCCGACTCGCTCGCGCTCCTTGCTCATGTCGTCGCGCTCCTCGGTGACGACGGGTGGACGACCAACAACATCGACACGGCGGTGATCTGTGAGTCGCCGAAGATCGCTCCTCGTCGGGTCGAGATTCAACAGACGTTGAGCGATGTCGTCGGCGCGCCAGTGACGTTGAAAGGCAACCGTGCCGAACGACTCGGTGCAATCGGCCGAACCGAAGGCATCGTGTGTTTCGCGACGGCGCTGATCCAGCGACGACCGAACTGGCAAGAATCGAGCATCACATCATGAGCAAAGCAGGACGAAGCAGCGGAGCGTCGGGTCCCAAACGAGGCGGTGGGTCCAGCTCGCGCTCAAGCGGACGAAGTGGGCAGCAGGGGCGACCAGGTCAGCGGCGTGGTGGCTCATCAAGCGGCGGCGACCGGCGGACGGGTGGCCCGCAGGGTGGCGGCCGCGAGGCCGACCCGCGTACCCCCGGTCGCGGTCTCGGCGGAAAGCAGGTCGAAGGTCGCCAGGCGGTCCGCGAGCTGTTGATGGCCGAAAAGCGCAAGGTCTACGACATCTTCATCAGCGCTGAGCTCGAAGGCGATGCCGGCGTTTCGGACATCGTCGAGATCGCACGAGCACAGCGAGTACCCCTGAGCTATATCGCTCGGGCCAAGATCGAGCGTGAGACGCGCAGTGAGGCGCCGCAAGGTGTGATGGCGCTGGCAGCAGAACTTGAGGAAGCAGACCTGGGGGAGCTTCTGCGCACGCGCAATGGCGTCAAGCCATTCTTGGTCGCAGTGGACGGCGTGACGGACCCGGGCAATCTCGGCGCGATCATCCGCAACTGCGACGGTGCCGGCGTCACCGGAGTGCTGCTGCCCAAGCATCGGGCCGTCCATGTGACGCCCACCGTTGCGAAGGCATCGGCTGGCGCGATCGAGCACGTCCCGATCGCACTCGTTCCCGGCTTGCCAGCCACGCTGACCCAACTCAAGGATCACGGCATCTGGATTGTCGGGCTGGATGACGCCGCGGACCGTGACCTCTTTGAGTTGGAGTCCCTCGCCGACGAGCCGATATGCCTGGTGCTCGGCTCCGAAGGCGACGGTCTGTCGCGGCTGGTGCGGCAGCGCTGCGACTCGATTGTGGCCATTCCGATGCTCGGCCGGGTCAGCTCGCTGAATGTCTCGGCTGCAGCGGCGCTTGCGACCTACGAGATCACGCGAGGGCGAAGGCGTTCGTCGGATTGATGGACGCGGGCCGTCCGACCCGCGTGGCCGGCCGTTTGAGTTTGCTGCTCGACGATCAGTCGGTCGAGGGCGTCCGCCATGCGGCCTGACGTCGCTATCCTCTCCGTTCCCCGCCGGGTTAGCTCAGTTGGTAGAGCACTTGATTTGTAATCATGAGGTGGCGAGTT
>NZ_CAXCAM010000053.1:0-17134 GCF_963980585.1 uncultured Ilumatobacter sp. | reverse complement strand
TTCTATCAGGTAAAACGTGGAGCCCAGACCGAGAGTCGAACTCGGGACCTACGCATTACGAATGCGTTGCTCTACCAACTGAGCTATCTGGGCAGCAGTTCGCTCCATTGCCGGAACGAACGAGACGAATATATCGGCGCCGCTGGCCTGTCGCGTCGATCGGTTCAGTCGGCGAGCGGGTTCCGGCCGTTCCAGGTCCCCGTCGAGCCGTATGGCTCGAAGCGCGCGAATAACTCCTCGGCGTACCAGTCGCCGTCTCGCGTCTGTTCGATCACCTGCTGATGCCGCGGCATGGCGTACGCGTAGGTGCGCACCGCCTTGGCGGACTCCCAGAGGCTGAACGTCGCGAGCCGACCGACCGGTGCCTCACCGACGCCGACCACATCGATCAAGCCAGCAGCGGTGTGGAGTTCGGCGTCAACCTCTTTGCCCGCCGCAGCAAAGTCGCGCCACGAACGACGACGGACATCGGCACGAGTGATCACCGCAACCCGACCGGCCCGGTCGCCGTCGACCATGCCATCGAGGGGGTCAACGCCGCGCCACGTCCCGTGCCCGCCGAGCGCACGAAGGCGGACGGTGAAGTGCTCTTCCGCGCGCTGCCAGCGCCGAGGAATCCGATGTGATGCCAGAAAGTCGTCGAGGTGCTCCTCGCTCTCCCACACAGCAAAGAGTGCGGTCCGACGCAGGTCGGCGCCGGGGCCGGTGTCGTCACCGTTGCCGGTTCCCAGGAGCTTCCAGAACTTCAGACCCGGCACGCGTTGGAGTTGCGGCCGATCGGCGCCGAGTCGCGCCATGGCCAACAGCGCACGGCCTGGCCGCTCGCGAATCAGGTGGAAGGATGCAACGCGGGCCATGTGTCGGCCATGCTGTCAGCAATGGACTCGATCAGCACGTTTACGCCGACGATTGTCGACGTCATCATTGCTGTTGTTGTCGGCTACCTCGTCGGCTCCATCCCGGTGGCCAACCTTGTCGCCAAGCGTCGGGCCGCCGTCGATCTGCGGACGGTCGGTGACCGCAACCCAGGATTTTGGAACGCTCGCGAGACCCTCGGCAGGAAAGCCGCGATCCCGGTGTTCGTCGGCGATGTCGCCAAGGGTGTGGTTGCTGCCGGCATCGGCGTCCTGATTGCCGATGACGGAGTGTGGGGGATCGCGTATGTGGCGACCGGCGCAGCGATGATCGGCCACGCCTACCCCGTCTTTGCCAACTTCACAGGCGGCCGGAGCATCCTGACCTTCGTCGGCGGAGCAGCCGTCTTCGCTCCGGTGTCGGTGGCGATCTCGGTCGGTGTGCTCATCGTCGTCTTCGCGATCACCCGGTCGTTCGCTTGGGGATCACGAGCCGGGATGCTGGCCCTGCCGTTCGTGCACCTCGCGGTCGATGGTCCGTACCGGACCGCGGCGATGGGGGCATTGATGACGATCATCGGCATCCGATTCGCGATCGCCGCGCTCGACGACCGCCGTCAGGCGTAGGTGCGACCGCGCCAGCTGTGGGGCCCGCGACGGAAGATGCCGCGGGCAATCGTGACCGCGGCAGGGACGTCGGCGAGCGGGCTCAACCAGTACGCGACATCGACTCGCGAGTAGGCGGTGCGGGTGCCGGCCAGCGTGCCGAACCGCACCGCGAGCAGGACGACGTCGACAATGTCGGCCTTGCGCAGCACGAGGCGGGGGAGCGGAAGTGCCTGAGCGAGCAACACCACCGCGAGATCGAAGAGCTGGCGGCGTCGTGGCTCGACGCCGGGCAACGCCAGGGATCGACCCCAACCACGCCAGGTGTCGCGAAGCGACTCAAACATGCGGACTTCGAGCATCTCGCCCGCATCGAGAAACCCGACCCGAGCACCGTCGTGGGCCATACGGCGGGCGAGTGCAATGTCTTCGACCACCTCGCCGCGCACCGTCTGCATCGCGCCGCGTTCGAGAAACGAGTGGCGCGGCACCGCCATGCACTGGCCGTTGGCCATCGCCCGGTCGGGCGCCGTTACGACGCCCGGCGGCCCGAAGCGATAGACGAGCGTGGTCAACATCGCTGGATGCAGCCACCGGCTCCCAGGGGTCGGGCAGTCGAAACGCCCGCCCACGGTCAGCAGGTCAAGTTGTTCGGCCATGGCCCGGCTGACCAATGCCTGCGGAAGCCGAGGATCGGGATTCGTGTCCGCATCAAGCGTCACCACCCACTCGCCGCCCGCTGCCTCGATGCCCTGCTGCAAAGCCCACGCCTTGCCTGCCCATCCGTCAGGGAGCGGGGTCCCGGTGATGACAACAGCGCCGGCAGCGCGGGCAATGTCGGCAGTGTCGTCACTCGACTGGTCGTCAACCACCAGCACCTCGCCGACCCCCGGCGCACCGACCAACGCTGCAAGCACGGGTCCGATCCGTTGCGCTTCGTCACGTGCCGGAATCACCATGCTGATCGACTGCGCAGGTGTCATCGTCGGCCGCACCGGCGGAGCCGCAATCGCTGCTCGCGCCAGCCGGGCAATCGCGATGCCACCGGCCACGCAACGGGTGAGCAGGAACAGCCGACTCAGCAGTCGGCGGATGTGACGCGTCACCGGTGGTCCTGGTCAATCATCTCCGTCACGATGCGAGCACTTGTCGCGACGAGCGGCAGCCCGCCGCCGGGATGGCTCGAGCCGCCGACCAAGTACAGCCCTGCACGTGCGCCACGGTTTGCGGGTCGAGCAAACGCCGCGCGCTTGCCATTCGACGAGCTGCCGTAAATGGCGCCGCCCGGCGAGCGGTAGAGCCGCTCGATGTCCGCCGGGGTGATACGCGCCGAGAAGCTCATACGGCCGGCGAGATCGACCCCGTGTTCGCCAAGACGCCGGAGCACGAGATCGCGGTAGTCCTCGGTGTTGACCTCCGCACCGGGCGGCGTATTGACCAGGATGAACCAGTTCTCATCACCGGCAGGAGCCTGACTCGCGTCAGTCAGCGACGAGATGCAGGCGTAGATCGTCGGGTCATCGGCGAGTTGGCCCGCCTCGATCTGGCGGAACTCCTGCGCAGCATTGTTCGAGAAGAACACGTTGTGGTGACCGAGCGGAGCGCCGTCGATCGCCGGAGTTGCACCGCGCACGCCCAGGCACATCGCGAACCCGCTGGTCGAACGATCAGCCTTGCGAACCGTGCGCAGCGCAGCATCGTCAGGCAGCAAGTCGGCGTACAAGTGCTCGGCGTCGGTGTTCGCGATCACAACGTCAGCAGCCACCACGGAACCATCGACGAGTCGAATCCCCGTCACGCTGGTGCCGTCTTCGTTGATGCGTTCCACATCAGACGAAGTCTGAATATCCACGCCGACCTTGCCAGCAACGCGCACAAGTGCATCACAAAGTGCGCCAAGCCCACCCGTTGGATACCAGCAGCCATGCCCAGCCTCGACGTGTGGAATGCACGACAACGTGGCAGGCGCACGGCGCGGCGTCGAGCCCGAGTAGGTGGCGTAGCGGCCCAGCCACTGCTGCAGCTTGGGTTCGTCAAACAACGCCCGGGCGGCGTCGTTGAGCGAGCGCATGGCGTCGATCGTTCGCAGATCGTTCGCGGACTCCATCCGCGACAGCAGATCGAGCGGGTTCGACATTGGGCCGGCGAAGAACGTCCGCTCGGACACCTCCCAGATCCGCCGACCGTGCTCGTTGAGGTCGCGCCACGCCGCTCCTGCTCCCGCGAACGTTTCGAACGCTGCAGCGGTGGCGTCGTTGTCATCGTGGACAACGAGCCGTGCCCCGTCGCGCCAGAAGTAGCGGAACTGCGGATCGAGCCGGACGAGGTCGAGCTGTTCGTCCAGCGAAGTTCCGGCGAGCTGAAAGACGTCGTCGAACACCTGCGGCAACGTCAACAACGAGGGACCGATGTCGAACGTGAACCCGTCGCGTTCGAACACCGCCAGTTTGCCGCCGGCCTGTTCGTTGCGCTCAAAAACGGTGACGTCGTGGCCGGCCGCGCCGAGGCGAATCGCCGTACACAAGCCGCCAACACCGCCGCCGACGATGATTGCTTTCATCGCACCAACCTCCTGAAGATGGCCGTGACGGCCACCGGAACCATCGCCGCCCCGCCGACCGCAGCAACCACCGGGTCACGGAAGTATCGGGCGAACCCGACCGTCTCCATCGCCGCCATGTACCCGTACGTGCCAACGAGGTGCGGATCCGATGCAGCCCGCTCATTGGTCGCGTCCGCGGCGGGCAGCATTGCTTCGAGCATCGCCATCACGCCGAGACCCGTGATGAACCACCCGACAAAGTTGCTCAGCGGGATCCCGCGATACACACCGCGACGCGCCCACGCCCAATACCCCTCGCCGACCATCTGCGGGTCAAGGAACAGATCCCATGCGGTCATCGCTGCCGAACCGAGTGCAATGCGCTTGGCCATCGTCGACTGCTCGCCAAGCGCGGCATGAGCGGTCTCACGCGCCGGCAACGACATCGCGAACCACGCCATGGGAACAATGACCGGGACATGAGCAACCTGCGGCTGCAGCGCACCGGAGTACGCATATCGACCGAACGGCACCCCGGTGAGCGTGCCGAATCGCTCGACTGCAGCCGTTACCACCGCAGTCGTACCGGCAGCGGCACCCGCGCGGGCGGGACCCCAACGCCGCACGGCATTGACCGTCGTCGTGGCAAACAACCCGGTGACGACCACCGACGACAGGACCTTGCGCGCCAGACCGCGCTGCGGCAACAGCGGCGTCGCGATCATCGCCCCCACCGTCACCACACCGGCAACGGCCTCGGTCATATCAACCCACCTGCGCTCGGAGCTCACCGCACCGCCTCATGATCCGCGTGATTGGCGTCAACGACCAGTCTCATCGAAGCAGCTTGACGACCATTGCCGCCTTTTCGGTGGTGGACACACTGGCGCGAGAAGTGAACACGTCGTACTGCTGGGCCTCGATCTTGTCGAGAATGCGGCCGTAGAGGGTGAACGCCGCGCGAATGGCCTTCGCCGACCGATCCGGCAACATCGAGATGCCGATGTCGGCCGACTCATACAGCGCGCGGCAGCGCTCGATCTCGAACTGCATCAGCGCAATGAACTCGGGCGTGACTGCACGCTGGTTGAGGTCGGCGCCGAAGCGGTGGCTGTCCTCGAGAGGGATGTACTGGCGGCCCCGGTCGAGGTCCTCATCGACGTCACGCAAGAAGTTGGTGAGCTGAAAGGCATTGCCAAGATCGCGAGCGTGGGGCAGCGCCGTGTCGTAATCCGACGGTTCCAGAATTGGCAGCATCATCTCGCCGATCACTGCAGCCGATCCGTCCATGTAGACGAGCAGGTCGTCCCAGGTTTCATACGACTCGACGGTGAGGTCCATGGTCATCGACCTGAGGAACCGATCGAACGCCGTCGTGTCGATGTCGAAGGCACGCACCGTGTGTACGACCGCCTTGAGAACCGGATCCTCCGACTTGCCGGCAGCAAGATCGTCAAAGAACCGCTGCCCGAAATCGGCCAGCGTCGCCGCCCGCACTTCGGTCGGCACATCGCGCCCACCCTGCGAGGGAATCTCATCGACAATGTCATCGGCATACCGCGCGAAGGCGTACAACGCGTGCACGTGGTGCTGCTTGATCTTCGGGAGCACCTTGGTCGACCAGTAGTACGTGGTGCCGTGCCGCTTGTTGAACTCGCGGCACAGTTCGTAGCTCTCGTCCAACGTCACCGGGCCCGACGGCAGCAAGTGCGTCGTCGGCGTGGGCGGAGTGCGCTGGAACGGAAGTCGCATTGGTGCAAAGCGTAGGAGTTTCGAATGGGGTCAGACCCCATCCGTGACTATTTGCGCGCCGCCGCGTACTGGTCGACGCGTTCGGCAGCGAGCTTGCCGGACACCAGCACCATCGGCACACCGACGCCGGGAAGCGTCGACGAGCCAGTGAACACCAGGCCCGGCACCTTCTTCGTCACGTTGTTCGGCCGGAACGGCCCGGTCTGGAAGAACGTGTGCGCCAGGGCAAACGGTGTGCCCTGCTCCATACCCATGTCGCGCCAGTCCTGTGGGTCATAGACCTCTTCGGTGACGACGTCGGTCGGATAACCGAGCGACGCGACCTTGGCCCGCAACGAGTCCGTGATGGTGTCGCGCTCTTTCGACCAGTCGATCTTCCCGCTGAGGTTCGGTGTCGGCTCGAGCACGTAGAGGTTGCTGTGTCCCTCGGGCGCAAGCGTCGGGTCGTCGAGCGAGTGCAGGGTGACGAGAATCGACGGGTCAGGCATCCGGACCCCGTCATCGATCAGCGCCTTGAACGAACCGTTCCAGTCGTCACCGAAGTGGATGTTGTGGTGTGCCGCGTCCGGGGGCGGAGTCCCCTTCACGCCAGCCACCCACAGCAGACACGACGGGCTGTACTTTCCATTCAGAGCCTTTTTCGGGACGTCGACCCCATCGAGCAGTTCGCGGTAGGCCACCGGGAGATCAGGATTACAGACGACAGCATCAGCTTCGAGCAACTCGCCGCCTTCCTTGCCCACATCACCAAGGCGAACGCCGCGCACCGAACCGTCGGCGAACCGGACGATCTGGTTGACAGGAGACTCGTAGCGAATGGTGACCCCGGCCTGCTCAACCGCCTCGGCCAAGCCGACCGCCATCATGTGCATGCCGCCCTCGGGAACGAACACGCCCTGCACGGAATCCATATAGGTGATGACGGCGTAGATCGCGAGAGCCTCGTACGGGGCGAGACCCGCGTACATCGACTGGAAGCTGAAGATCTGCTGCAACCGCTCGTCGTCGAAGAACGATGCAACTTTCTTGTCGAGTTTGCCGAAACCACCGAGCTTGAGAATCGACAGCCCATCGCGCCACGGCTTGATCAGATCAAGCGGCGAATCAAGGTTGGTGTCGATGTAGGACCGCATCTCCGCGGTGTACAGCTTCTTGAGCCAGTCGGCGAACGCGCCAAACGCAGCAGCCTCCTTGTCGCCGGCAAAGCGGGCGATCTCTTCAGTCATGGCCTCACGGCCGTGCTTCACAAGCAGCGTCGAACCATCTGCGTAACAGGCGCGGTACATCGGATCGACCGGCTTGATCGTGATGTGATCAGCCATGTTCGCGCCCGCTGCCTGGAATGCCTCTTCAAGCAGATCGGGCATCGTGAGCACGGTCGGACCGTTGTCGAGGCGGAACCCATCGCGGATCACCATGCCGGCGCGCCCACCGGGCAACGCATCGCGCTCAACGATCGTCACATCGTGTCCGGCTTTGCTCAGATGTGCAGCAGCGGACAACCCGCCAAGCCCTGCTCCGATAACGACAACTTTCACGATGCTCCTTGGGCCGCAAGGACGACTTGGTGCCAGGCACCAAGTCGTCCTCAGGTGGTTCGTTGGCTGACGAATTCGGCCAGCTGGGTCAGTTCAGTTTTGGCGACCTGGGTGATCGGTGCAGTGTCGAGCGATGTGACAGCGGCCTCGGTCAGCGCGCTGATGTGGGCTTCGAGTTCATCGAGCCCGCCCGTGTCGATGATGACCTGTTGGATCTTGGCGACCGTGTCGGCATCGAGGTCAGGGTCACCGACGAGTTCGAGCACACGACGCTGAGCGTCGTCCGCGCGACGTGTTGCTCGAGCGAGCAGCGGCGTCGGCTTGCCCTCGAGCAGGTCGCCACCGACAGGCTTGCCGGTGACTGCCTCGTCGCCGAACGCGCCCATCACGTCGTCACGCATCTGGAAAGCGTCGCCCAACGGCAGGCCGTAGTTGCTCAGATGAGGCAGGAGCTCGTCGGCGTGCTCGGGCGCAGCAAGCACCGCACCCAAATGCAGCGGACGTTCGATCGTGTACTTCCCCGACTTGTAACGGCAGATGCGTTCGGACTTCACGACGTCGCGGGTTCGACTGACACCGCCGAGGATGTCGAGGTACTGCCCGATGTTGAGCTCGACGCGCAGCTCATTCCAAATTCTCGACGCTTCGAGCGTGGCTTCTTCGAGCAGCTGGTCGGCGTACACGAACGCCAAGTCACCGACCAGAATCGCAACACCCTCTCCAAACCGTCGGGACTCGCCCGCCCAGTCATTTGCAGCATGCTCCGCAGCTGCCACGGTGTGGGTGGTCGGTTGACCTCGACGGGAATCCGCATCGTCCATCACGTCGTCGTGGAACAGTGCGAAGGCATGCATCAGCTCGAAGGCGGCACCGGCATCGATGTCGATCTGGTCATTGTCGCCGCCACCTGCGCCGACATAGCCCCAGTGGCAAAATGCCGGACGGAGTCGCTTCCCACCGGACAGAACCAGGCGGCGGATCTCTTCGATCGGGTGGGCCAACTCGCTGTCGAAGCTCGCCCACCGGTCGCGCTCGGCAGCCAGAAACTCGTCGAGTCGAACGTCGACTCGAGCCGCCAGTTGCTTGAGTGACGCGGGGGCGCTCGACATGCCGACAGAGGTTACTGGCGCCCAGTGCGGCCCCACGGCGTTGTCGGAGAGGTTCCACCCGGCCGAGCGACTCGACGTTGGGGTATTACGGCGCGTCGAGGTCGGCGGTGACCTCTTCAATCTTGATCTGCGCATTGGAAATCTTGCCGCGACAGAGCGAGATGAGTTCTGACGCCCGCGACACACGCTCGGCCAGATGGTCGACATCGACATCGGAACCCTCCAACTCGCGCAAGATCGCATCGAGTTCGGTGAGCGCTGCGGCGTAGCCGGGTACTGGGGCGTCGGTCATGAGGAGTCCTCGTTGGTGGTGATGGTGGCGTCAACAGTGGGGACGGCTGCCGTGACCGTACTGGTGACGGTGCCGTCGATGAGCGTGGTGGTGACGATGTCGTCGGGGCCAATGTCGGCCACCGACCGGACGATGGCACCGGCTGCGTCGCGGGTGATGGTCCAGCCCCGCGCGATCTGTACGGCCGGATCGAGGCCCCCGACTCGTGCAGCCAACACGTCGAGGCGTTGGCCGGCCCGATCGAGAACATCGGTCGGCCGCTCGACGACCCTGAGCGCAACGCGGTCGAGTCGCTCGGTGGCACGTTCGAGCACCGCCGGGCCGCTGCGGCCCAGCCGATCGACTCGCATCGACAACCGCTCGTCGGCCCGCTCGACGGCGGCATGTGTGCGCCGGGCAATCCGGTGGCCGACCTCGGACAATTCGGTGCTGGCGTCAGTGAGCACGGCGGTGCTGCGTTGAAGAATTGCAGCGAACGTCTGCTCGGCGTTCGTCGTGTACGCGGCGACCCGTCCGAGGAGTTCCCCAGCGACCGCCGTGGGGGTCTTCAACGCCAGGTGCGCAACATCGTCAGCGACACTCCGGTCGACCTCGTGGCCCAAACCGGTCAGCACCGGCACCGGTGAGTTGGCGATCATCCGAGCGATCTTCTCGGAATCGAACACCGCGAGCTCGTTGCGGGCCCCGCCGCCGCGGATGACCACGATGACGTCGAGCGTGCCGAGCATCGCCAACCGCGCGATCCCCGCGGTGACCATGTTTTCGGCGAGATCCCCCTGGACCCGAACATCGGCCACGACGAGACGGAACCCGAACCCGCTGCGCGCGAGCTCGTCGTGGAAGTCATGCCAGGCAGCGGTGCCGACGCTCGTGACCACACCGACTCGAAGCGGCACCGGCGACATCGGACGTCGCTTGTTGGTGTCCATCAACCCCTCGGCGACAAGCCGCCGGACGACTTCGTCACGGGACTGTGCGATGTCGCCAATCGTGTACTTCGGGTCGAGGCTGGCCATCTTGAAGCCGAGCCGACCGCCCTGAGCCCAGAAGTCGAGGTGGCCGTGAATGCGCACCTTCATGCCGTTGCGCAGCTCAAGGCGGAACTTGCGCAGCATCGGCGCAAGGCGGGCCTTGGCCGGCGCGAACAACTGCACGTTCATGACGGCCTTGCCGTTGTCGCCGTCTTCGACCAGCGAGAAGTACGTGTGCGGCCCGCGATTCTGGAGTCCGCTGATCTCGCCGCGCACCCAAATGCCGTCGCGGAAACCGCGGCGAAGCTGATCGTTGATCGCCTCGGCCAACTCGCCCACCGTGTAGGTGGGGTCAGCGACTTCTTCGGGCATCTCGTCGCCGAAGTCGAACGCAGGCTGGCTCACAGTGCTCGATTCAATCAGGCACTGCGGCGCAGAGCGTTAACGACCGGGCAGTCAGGCGCCGAGTTGACGGATCGCGCCGTCGGCAGGGGTGTCGTTGTCGTCGATGTCACGGGGCAGTGCAAAGAGTTCGCCGTCGACTGGGAGGTTGCGTTCTTGGCGGATGCCGTCGAGTTCGCGTAGCGGCCGCTCGAGGGCACGTCGACGAGTGCCGGCCAAGGCCTCGAACTCCTTCTCGACGCCTTCGAAGCGCTTCTTCACCTTGTCGACCTGCTCGGAGTACTTGGTCCACTGGGTCCCGAACTTGCTGATCAACTGCAGGATCTCGTCGCTCGTCTGCTCGATCATGAAGTTGTCGAACGCCTGGCGGATGATGCCGATGAATGCAAACAGGGTGAGCGGTGAGCACATGACCACTTGCTGGCCCATGGCATCGTCGAGCAGCCCGGGATCGTGCTCGTGGATGAATCCCGTGAGCTGTTCGTTGGGAATGAACAGCAACACGTAGTCGACTGCCTGCTGATTGCCCACATTGCCGTAGTCACGCTTGGCCAGTTCCTTGACCCGCATTCGTACGTCACGCAAGAAGTTCTTGAGGTGGGCCTCGCGCTCGGCATCAGTGTGGGCTTCGAGGTACCGAACGTAGGAAGCCATCGGGAACTTCACGTCCATGTACAGGGCGTGACCCTTGGGCATGTTGAACGTGTAATCGGGTCGACCGGTCGCACCGTCGATCTGACCCTGCTTGGTGTAGTTGATGTTCTCGATGAACCCGGCCATGCGCAACACGTCTTCAGCCATGCGCTCGCCCCACTGACCACGCGCCTGCGGATTGGCGATGGCAGTGCGCAATGCCTGGGCTGACTCGGCGACCGCTGCAGCCACATCGGCATGCGCCTTGAGCGAAGTTTCGACCTGCCCGAACTTCTCGGCATTTGTGCGACCCAGCGCATTGACCATGTCGGTCAACTTGGTGAGCTCGCTGCGCATCTCGCCGTGCACCTGATCGAGCCGCTCGTCGATGACGTCTTTCTTCGACGCCAGATCGGCGCTGGCGTGCTGCTGTACCTGCGATGCCTTGGCCCCCAACTGCTCACGCTGAAGCACAGCGCTCTGCTCGAGCGCGGCACTGACCGCAGCGTCTCGTTCCGCGCTCGCCTGATCGCGCACCGCTGCGACAGCGCTCTGCACCGCAGTGTCGATTGAAAGCTGCAGCGACTCGTTGGAGAGCGACTGTGCGCCCAGCTCGTCGGCGAGGTTCGACGCAGCTTGCTGCTCGGCACGCCGCAGCGCGAAGAAATACGCCGCAGCAGCAGCGCACCCGGCCAACACGAGGCCGAGAAGGACAACGACGATCAACATGGAGCCCACGGTAGAGATTGGGTGTCACAGAGTTCGCGGATGGGCCGTGACCAGGGATGATCCGCACAGCAACCCCGCCAGAAGGGTCTGGCATCGACGCCGTCTCGACGGCGGGGCAATAGCCTCAACAACAATGCCGTACCAGGAGCCCGAGTTTCTTCCGTGGGACGGTCGTCGCGTGCCGATCACCTTCGTCGCCGGATATCTCGGTGCGGGCAAGACCACTGCGATCAACGAGCTCTTGGCGGTGACCGATCGCCCGATTGCCGTCTTGGTCAACGACGTCGGCGAAATCAACATCGATGCAGCGCTGATCGCCCGCCGTCACGGCGACACCGTGGAACTCACCGATGGATGCGTGTGTTGCAGTCTCATCGACGGCTTCGGCGCAGCGTTCGACCAGCTCCGAGCACGTGACACCCCTCCCGACCATGTCATCGTCGAACTGAGCGGCGTCGCCGACCCAGACCGGATGACCCCGTGGGGGAACTCCGCCGGGTTCATGCTCGACGGCGTCGTGGTCGTCGTCGCCGCGGATCAGCTCCTCACCGACGATCAGCCAGCACGAGTGACCGACGCAATCGAGTCGCAGATCGCCAAAGCTGATCTGATCGTGCTCACCAAAACCGACTTGATCGATGATGAACAACGCTCGCTCGTCGATGCCAGATTGGGCGACCTCGGAGACGACACGCCGGTCTTTGTCGTCGGCGCGAGCGACCCTGCCATCGGCAGATTTCTGGCGCTCGGGGGGCGGCGACCGGACGGGGTTGCAGCCACCGCCACGCCCAGCCTCTTCGACGCCCACACCGTCACGACGCTCGAGTTCGGGCCGTTCGAATCGGTCGGGGCCATCGATGCCGCGTTGCAGCAGACCTTGGACGACAACGTCGGGACGGTCATGCGGGCCAAAGGCATCGTTGCCACCCATGACGAGCAACTGCATCTCGTCCAAGTCGTCGGTCGGCGCCGCGAGATCACCCCGCTCCCCATGTCCGAGTTCGCAGCACCCACCCCGCTGACAGTCATCGCGCTCAACTGACTGACCCTCTGACCCTGCCTCAGACGGTCAGGTGCGGGTCAGGAGCGCTTTGTGCGGCGCGGCAGCATCGACTTCGGCAGGCGCAACGTGACCACACTGATCGCGAGAATCACCGGATAGATCTCGAGTCGACCAAGCAACATCTGTCCAATCGCAATCAAACGACCCTCGCGTGGGATGACCAAGAAGTCCCCGGTGTGGTCGAGCGCACCGAGACCCGGCCCGACGTTGCCGAGCGACGTCGCCGATGCCGAAAACGACGTGATGAGGTCCGGGCCGGTGGCTGCGATCGCAAACGATCCACCACCGAAGATCACCAGCGCGAGGATCAGGAACCCGACAACCTTGCCGGCCACATCATCGGACAGCATCGCGTTGCCGACACGAACAGGACGCACCAGTTTCGGATGCAGATGCTTGAGCGCCTCGCGGTGCGCAAAGCTCGACACCGCCATGATGCGGAGAATCTTGATACCGCCGGCCGTGGAGCCTGCCATCGCTCCCAGTGGCAACGCGATGAGCAGCAGAGACTGCGCAGTCTCGCTCCACAAGCCGTACTCGGTCGCGACGTACCCGGTCGTCGTGACCGTCGATGACACCGTGAACAACGCATCGCGGAAACCAGTCGACTGGCTTCCACCGTTCCCTGCCGTAATGAACGCCCACAGCGTCATCGCGCCGACCATGAACAAATACACGCGGAACTCAGTCGACCGCAGCAGCGGCTTGACGTTGCCTCGCAACGCACGCCAGTACAACGTGAAGCTGCCACCGGCAAGCATCATGCCGACGATGCAGATCCATTCGAGCGTCGCTGACTCGAAGTGGCCGAACGACCCCTGATACGGAGAGAATCCGCCCGTCGACACCGTCGTAAAGGAGTGACTCACCGCGTCATAGAGACTCATGCCGGCAACGAAGTACGCCGTCGCCATCAGTGCCGTGAAGCCGAGGTACACCGCCCACAGCCGTCGAGCGGTTTCACGCACGCGCGGCGTGAGGCGTTCACCCGTCGGACCCGGAGCCTCGGCTTCGAGCAGGCTCATGCCGCCAGAACCGACCGTGGGCAGCACGGCAACGACCAACACGATGACGCCCATACCGCCCATCCACTGCGTCATCGACCGCCAGAAAAGCAGACCCTTCGACGTCGCCTCAATGTCGGCGGTGACCGTTGCACCCGTCGTGGTGAACCCGGACATCGCTTCGAACAAGGCATCGTCGATGCGGGTGAAGTGACCGGTGACGAGGTAGGGGATCGCGCCGACCGCGGCGATAGTCACCCAGGCGATCGTGACGGTGGTGAAGACGTCAAGTACCCGAATCTGACTGGGAACCACCGTGGTCCGCCACAACACAGAACCGACGATCCAGGTGACCAGTCCCGTGAGCAACAACGCAGCCACATCGGGGCCACCATCGATCAGATCGACCATGCCGGACACCGCAATACCGATGCCGACGACTGCGACGGTCAGGCCGAGGACATTCAGTGCGAGGGACGGCCGACGTCGCTCGGTCAGTAACCGTTCGCCGCGCGCGCCAAAGATCGACGCCCGTGGGTTTGACGCCGCGCGCAAGTCTGGATGGTGCAGGCGCCGACCATGGTCCGACCCCGGTGCCGATGGCACGTTGGTCACGTGGTGAACACCTTGCGCAGGGCGGGCAGCGACTCTGGCCGAGCGAACACCACGACATTGTCGCCGGCGTTGAGCACCGTGTACCCACGAATGATCCGACCCGGCTCTCCCGGCCGAATCACCGCACCCAGCACGATCGAGTGCGGCAGGTGCAGCTCGGAGACCACGGCGCCGTCCGCCTCGGAGCCGACCTCGATCTCAATTTCGTCAACCTCGATATCACTTTCGAGGAACGTCGCCACCGATGCCGTTCCGCCACGCACATGCCGCAACACCGCATTGGCCGACGCAGTGCGCGGGCTGAGCGCAGCGTCGATGCCGAACTGACGGACGAGCGGAAGCAAGCTCAGGCGATGGATGACCGCGACCGTGAAGGTGTCGCGACCGCTGGCCGCGAACGCGCATGCCAGCACGTTGGCGGCGTCGTCACCCGTCGCAGCAATGACAAGATCCTTGTCGCTGATCGACTCCTCGCTCAGCATGTCGGTGTCTTCGATGTCGCCCCGCACCACGGTGATCCGCGGGAGCCTCTCGGAGAGCACGCGGGCGCGGTCAAGGTCGTGCTCGACCAACACGACATCAGCGCCCGCGATTTCCAGCCGCTCGGCCACACGTGAACCGACGGCCCCGCCACCAAGCACCATCACCCGCTTGGCACGACGGTGAGACGCGCCGAGCAGCTCGAGGATCTTGTTGCGGTCTTGGCGACTGGTGAGCACGCGCACGTGGTCGCCGGCCTCAAGTCGTTGATCGCCGCGCGGGATCACTGTTTCGCCGCCGCGAGTCAGCGCTCCGAACAGGAAGCTCCAGTCGGGCTCAAAGCTTGCACCGATCTCCGCGAGGGTGCTGCCGGCAAGCGCAGAGCCTTCGCCAATGGTGCAGCCGAGGACGATGAGGTCGCCACCCGACATCTGGTACACCTCGTCGGCACCGGATGCCTCGGTGAGTTCCATGATCTCATCGGCGGTGTCGGCGTCGGGGTCGATGACGACGTCGGCGCGCATTGCCTCGCGCAGCGGCGCCCCGGATTCGCCGCGCAGTTCCTCGGTCTGAATGCGGACCACGGTCTGCGGTACGCCCGCCTCTTTCGCAAGCAGCGAGGCGATCAAGTTGACCTCGTCGTTCTGCGTGACGCCGGCGAGGAGGTCGGCGCGATCGATCCGCGCGGCCTGCAGCGTTGACGGCAACGTGGCGCTGCCGATGACAACCTGCACGTCAAGTTCGGCACCGATCGCCGAGGCAATCGCCTCGTTCTGTTCGATGACGACTACATCGTGACCCTCGGCGCCGAGTCGCTGCGCGAGATACCAACCGACTTCGCCGGCACCGACGATGACTACATGCATGGCCTCAGCCTGCCTGATCGAAGAGCACTCAGGGGGACATTCCCGCGAAGACCATGGAAGAACACCATGGAAGGAGGATCCCGAATGGTCGGTTCAGGCGGGGACAACGGCTGAGTCGAGCAGGACTCGAGAAGCCGTGCGCAACGCCTCGGTGGCCGGAGTATCAGCAAATCCGGCGACGGCATCTTCGGCCCGCTGCACGTATTCGCGAGCAGTTGCCATCGCCGATGCGACACCTTCGTTCGAGCGGACGATCGTCAACGCTCTCTGCTGCTGAGCGTCGTCGAGCGGTGAGCCGAGCAGATCTGCGAGCTCGTCGGCCGCGGTGCTGTTGGTGGCCAAGGTGCGGAGCACGGGCAAGGTGTAGACGCCCTCAACCATGTCATGACCAGCGGGCTTGCCCAGCTGTTCATCGGTCGCGGTGACGTCAAGGATGTCGTCGACAATCTGGAAGACCATGCCGTAGGCGTTGCCAAAATCGGTCAGCGCATCGATGGTCACCCGGTCGTGCCCGGCGACGATGCCGCCAATGCGGGCAGCAGTGCCATAGAGCGAAGCGGTCTTGCCGTGGATCGAGGTGAAGTACGACGGCTCCGGACGGCTGACGTCATACGTGTGGCGCAACTCCGCGATTTGGCCTTCGCACAACCACCCGATGGTGCGCGCCAGTAGGCCAGCAACTTCGGTGCCCAGCGACGCTGCGATTTCAGAGGCACGCGAGAGCAGAAAGTCGCCGGCGAGGATGGCTTGCAGGTTGCCCCACTTGGCATTGACCGTCTCGACGCCACGACGCGTGTCGGCCTCATCCATCACGTCGTCGTGATACAGCGACCCGAGGTGGACGAGCTCACAGGAGACACCGCCTCGAACCGCATCTTCAGAGGCAACCACGCCGTTGATCTGGGCAGCGGCAACAGCGAGCACCGGACGTAAGCGCTTCCCGCCCGCCACGATGAGATGCGAGGCGATTTCGTTGAGATACGAGTCGGGCGTATGCACGGATTCGTGCATCGCTTTCTCGATCCGTTTGCGGTCGACATCCATTGCCGGCAGCGCAAGCAGCGGCGACGTGATGTTCTGCGGCTCTGACACGTCGTGCAGGTTACCGAGCGCGCGGGGAGTCAGCGATTTGTGCCGAACGCGTGTGGATCTTGCGCACAGACTGCGCAACCTCCACATGCCTTGACCTTGGCGGCCAGAACATCAGGGAAGCGATCTCAGGAAAGCGATCTCAGGGGAGTTGGTCGAGCCAGGCGGTGACCCGCTTCTTGTTCACACCGAGGTCGCTCTTGCCGAGCCGTGATCGCGAGAACACCGCCAAGGTGCTGGTGTCCGCATCGATCTCGATGAATTTGACCGAGATGTAGTCGGGAAATGCGAACAGCGCAGACGTTTGGACGTAGGTGACGAAACCACTCTCGGGTGAGCCGCCCACCACATCGACGCTCCCGCTCTCGCGAGCGACCCGGTCAAACGCCGCCGCAAGATCCTGTGTCGATGTCTCGAAAACTGGAGCCGCCCCATCAGCATCGACATCGGAACCAGCCGGCACGACCCGAGACGAGTTCGGTGTCGAAGGCGTCGGCGCGGTGAGCGGATCGACGTGCCACACACCGGCATCGTGGTCGAGCCGTCGAATCATGACCGCAGCGATGACGACGACAGCGGCGAGTACTCC
>NZ_CAXCAM010000052.1:0-17154 GCF_963980585.1 uncultured Ilumatobacter sp. | reverse complement strand
AAACGTGCGAGGGCGCCCCCTCACTGGCAAAGCCGGTGTGTTCACGAATCACTCCACATAGCTCCAGAGTACCGCCTGGTACAAAACTCGCTAGGATTCATTTGCGTACCTTTCAGTACGCAACTCGCTCAACGAACCCAACGAGGACCCTGATGAAGAAGCTCAGCATCTATGACCGAGTCAACGGCGCCGCCAATCGGGCGATCTCCCCCGAGTGGCGCACGATTAAGAGAGCCCGCAAAGCAGCGACATCGTTCGACAACCCAGATGTCGACATCACGACAGAGTTCCGCACGCTCGCCGGTCGCAGAATACGCCTCGCCGAGGCCGGGCCAACCGACGCACCAACCGTCGTCATGCTCAGCCCATTTCCCGAGAGCATTCTGAGCTTCGTTGGATCCTGGGAAGCCCTCACCGGAACGTTTCACGTCGTCGCCATCGATCTGCCTGGCTTCGGAGCCTCCGAAGGTGATCGCAATGACATGACCCCAGCTGCCCAGGGCGAGCTCCTCGGCAAGATCCTCGACGACCTCGACCTCACCGACGTTCACCTCGTCGCGCCCGATGTCGGCATGGCCGCAGCACTGAGCTATGCCCTTTCACCGAACCCCCGCCTCGCCAGCATGGTGGTCGGACACAGCGTCGGCGCTCCCGGTCCACTCAAGTTGGCCATGCTCATCAACCTGCTGCCGCGGTACAGATTTCTTCGCTGGAGTACGGCTCTGCTCGGAGCCGGTCCGCTGATCGCTTTCACCTCGACCTTCGGCGCAATCCGCCATCGCTACAACCCAACACAGGTCGACGACTTCAAACGGGCCTACTCGGGACGAGCGTTCGAGGTCATCCACTGGTTCGCCGACCTTCGAGGCAACGGTGAGGCCCTGGCTCAAAAGGTGAGCGAGATCGAAGTACCGACACAGATCTTCTGGGGTGACCTCGACGCACTGTTCGATGTGAGTAACGCCCACCACCTCCATGACGCCATGCCCAAGAGCGCGCTCCAGATCTTCCCCGAAGCAGGCCATCTCAGCTGGTCGGACCAGCCGGAAATGTTTGCAAAGATGGTCACCGACTGGGTGAACACAGGCCACCGCGACGTCTGATAGCAGGGTGGCCGGGATGAGCTTGCGATCGTCAGACGAGTCGAGGATCTGGGGCGGTCAATAGTCGCGGCCCGACTCGTGACCCTGGTGGGGCGACGCTCCCGGGTCTCAGCCACTCATCGGGCGGGCGGTCCGTCCTCGATCACGATCGCCAGGGGCTCGTCGCGATCGCTCAACAGCGCGTCGAACGAAGACGCGTTGACCGTATCTACTGGTTGAAGACCGGCGGGCGCTTTTCCAAGAACGCGAGCATTCCCTCAGCCGCATCGGGCGTGCCCATCGTGGAGTGGACGCCAGCCCGTTCGGCTGCCAGCAACTCCGCGAGCGTTTTGTCCTCGCTGTCGTGCAGTGCGGCAAGCATCGCTTTGACTGCGAGTCGCGGTTGTGCAGCCAGTTCGACTGCAAGAGCTACCGCCCGCTCCTTCAACTCTTCGACTGGCCAGACTTCGCTGACGAGGCCGATGTCCATCGCTTCCGGACCGGAGACCTTCTTGGCACGAAGGATCATGTCCAACGCAGGTGTCCTGCCGATCGTCTTGGCAAGGCGAGCCGACCCTCCCCACGCTGGCGTGGTTCCGAGATCCATCTCGGGCAGCCCGATCTGGGCTCCGGTCGCAGCGGCGAGCCGAAACGTGCATCCGAGTGGCAGTTCGAGACCGCCCCCGAGGCAATAACCAAACAATGTGGCCACGGACGGCTTGCCCATCGTCTCGATCCGCGAGATGAGATTGATCCGCTGATCGAAAAAGGCATCGACGCCGACGGCCCTCATTCCCGCGCCAAGTTCCTTGAGGTTCATCCCGACCGAAAAGTTCGTCGTGCCCTCGGCGGTGATCACGAACGCCCGGACTGCGTCGTCGGCGGCGATGTCCTCGACGACTGCTTCGAGCTGGTCGACATAGGCAAGTGTCATTCGGTTGAGCGGATCGTCGTTGGTCGAAATAATCGCGACGCCGTCGTCGCGCTTGGTCAACAGTAAGGGCTGATCGCTCATCGGCTGACATTCCGACTCACCAAGTTCGCACCGAGGACTCCCATGAGATGAGATCTTTGCAGGAGGGCCACGTCGGGTAACGAGTCGGGGTGCCCCGCCCTTGGCCGTACCGACGAGGCCATTCACAGTGGGGATGAACCGTCCGACTTCTTGCTCGCAGCAGCCAACATCTCAGCAGCCCGATAGCGAAGTGCCTGCCAGAAAACATTGGTTCGGGCGGTGTGGGTCTCGCGATCATGTTCAACGGGCGACCCGACTACAAGAGGTGCGGGCGCCAAGCGCGGATCTAGTCAGCAACTCCATCACGAATCCCCCTGGCGGCGCGGTCGGCCACGATCGCTCCGAGCACCGACAGCGCGGCGAGCAACGCTGCACTGACAAGCAGTACACCCCAGAACAGGATGGGCGACGACCGCAGAAACAGCACGACCACGCCCGTGGCCATGCTCACCATCGCAGCGAATTGCATGACTGGCATTGCCGCCCGGTGCGCCGGTCTGCTTCGGCGAACTCCTCCCGGAATCCAGCATCACCGAGGACGAACTCCGGGCATTCGCTGAAGCTGAAATGCGCGAACGGCCGGCGTGGCTCAAACACATCCGCATCGTCGATGCTGTTCCAATGACCGCCGTTGGCAAGATCTTCAAAACAATCCTGCATCAAGATGCGGTTGAGCGGGTCGTGCAAGGAATCCTCGACGAACGCGGATTGCAGGGCGAAGTCGAGGTCACCGCCGGTGGGCCGCCCGGCATGAGTGTGCGGGTCACGCTTGGTGAAGGCGGTGACCAGGCTTCGGTCCAACTCGACAGGTCCTGGACGGCTACTTGTTCGGGGCAATGGTCGAGACCTGACCGGGACCGGTTGCGGGATTCTTACTCCCCGAGAAGCTGCTCGTCGGAACATTCAAACAGGCTCGCTATCCAGAGCTGGAGTTCCGAACTGATGCCGTCCGCAGAGTCGGCGTCAATGTTGTCGATGAGGAATTGGGCGTCGTTGTCGGACAACTCGTCGGTCTTGTCGCTGGTATGTTGCGTATCCATACCGAACTCGACATCAGCGCTCAGGAGTGCAGCCAACGCTTTGTGCAGTTGAACCGGTTTTGGCAGACGCCTAGATTTCTGGGATCTGGCGGATCAGGAGGATCGATGAAGACCGAAATCAGTTTCAGCCCGGCGTTCGCTATGGCGACTTTGCATCTCGGCCAAGGTGAGACAGCCAAGGCCGAGGCGGGTGCGATGATGGCCATGTCTTCCTCGGTCGAGATTGCCACCAGCACACAGGGTGGGATGCTCAAAGGACTGAAGCGCTCCGTTCTCGGCGGTCAGTCATTCTTCATGAACACATTCACAGCGACGGGGCCCGATGCCCACGTTGTCGTCGCTCCGGCTTTGCCGGGTGACATCATCACGTGGCCGCTCACCGGCAACACCGTGTACCTCCAATCTGGTTCGTATCTCGCCTCTTCGGAGGCGATCGACATCGATAGCAAGTGGGGCGGTGCCAAGACATTCTTCAGCAAGGAAGGGCTGTTCATGCTGAAGTGTTCGGGGGTCGGGGACCTCGTCGTTTCGAGCTACGGCGCCGTCCAGGCGGTCGACCTGGCGGCGGGGCAGAGCTACACCGTCGACACTGGCCACATGGTCGGATGGAACGAAGGCGTGTCATACGAAGTGAAAAAAGTGGGCAACTGGAAGTCGACAATGCTGGGTGGGGAGGGGC
This sequence comes from uncultured Ilumatobacter sp., assembly GCF_963980585.1. Lineage (NCBI taxonomy): Bacteria > Bacillati > Actinomycetota > Acidimicrobiia > Acidimicrobiales > Ilumatobacteraceae > Ilumatobacter > uncultured Ilumatobacter sp. The sequence goes on along the minus strand of NZ_CAXCAM010000052.1, from coordinate 13,338 downwards.
TCGTTGTGCACCTCACTGGGCCAGGCCGCGTCTACATCCAGACCCGTAGCCCGGAGAACTTTGTCGACTGGCTCGTCCCCAAGCTCCCCACCCAACGCTCCTGAACACACCAGCGCGGCGTTGCGCAGATTTCGCCGCGTCGCTCGATGTGCTGCGCGTGCGGGCTGCCGACGCCGACACCCTGCCCGAATCGTCTCTACAGTGAGCGGGCATGTTTGTGGACCTCATCGTTGTCGGCGGAGGCGCCGCGGGGTTCTTTGCTGCGATCACCTGCGCAGAGAGCTCTGGAAAATCGGTGCTGATCCTCGAAAAGACGTCGCACCTCCTGCAGAAGGTGAAGATCTCTGGTGGCGGTCGCTGCAATGTCACCCACGATTGTCTTGATCCGCGTGAGCTGAGTCGGAGTTATCCGCGCGGTGAGAAATCTTTGATTGGTCCGTTCCATCGATTCGGTGCCGCTGACACCGTTGAGTGGTTCGCCGGCCGTGGCGTCGCGCTGAAAACTGAGGCCGATGGCCGGATGTTCCCAGAGACCGACAGTTCGCAGACGATTGTCGACGCCCTGCTCGGTGCCGCTGAGGCGGCCGGGGTCAGTATCCGCACCTCGGAAGGAGTGACCTCCGTGGTCAAGAACGAGGATAACTTTGACCTCGTCACAGATGTCGGGAACTCCTACACGGCTGCAAATGTTCTCATCTCGACGGGCGGAACTCGGCTCGCCGCCGGGGCCCAACTCGCAACGAGTCTTGGCCACGAACTCAAGCCGCCGACACCTTCACTCTTCACCTTCAAGATCAAAGATCCGCGCATTGACGGACTGGCTGGCCTTGCGGTGAGTCCTGCCGAGGTCAGCATCCAGCAGAGCAAACTCTCGAGCAGCGGACCTGTCCTCATCACCCATTGGGGTTTGAGCGGGCCAGGAATTTTGAGGATCTCTGCATGGGGCGCTCGCGAGTTGGCTGCGCGTGACTATCGCTTCGACATTTCCGTGAACTGGCTACCGGACCTCGACCCGGCAGCAGTTGTCGCCGAGAAGCGGCTCGGCGAGGCGAAGCGCCAACTGTCCAGCCGAAGTCCGTTTGCTGCTCTTCCGAAGCGACTCTGGTTGCGTTTGCTCGCAGCCGCTGAGGTGTCCGAGACGGCGACGTGGTCGCAGCTCAGCAAGACACAGGCAACGAGGCTTGTCAGTCAACTCACTGCCTCGACGTTCACGGTCAGCGGCAAGAGCATGAACAAGGACGAATTCGTGACATGCGGCGGCGTTGCTCTCAACGAGATCGATTTCCGCACGATGGAGAGCAAGCTCGTGCACGGTCTCTATTTTGCTGGAGAGGTCATCGATGTCGATGGCATTACGGGCGGATTCAACTTTCAGAACGCGTGGACGAACGGCTTCCATGCCGGGTTAGACATTGCCGCGCGATGAGCTGACAGGCGAACCCTTTCTGCTTGACGATGCCGGTCGGTGTATGGAACCGACCATGGTGGGAATCGGAGAATTGGAACACTGTTCGAAAAAGTTGTGCCGGCGCTAGTCACAGCCACACTCTTGGCTCTATTGTCTGGCTGATGCGAGTACATCTCGATGCCGAGAAGTGTCAGGGTCACAACCGTTGTTACGCGTTGGCGTCGGAATTGTTCGACGTCGACGACTACGGCCAGGCCATGTTGACCGTCGAGGGCGACGTCCCCACGGAGTTGCACAACAAGGCCCGTCTCGCCGCTTCCAACTGCCCCGAGTACGCGATCACCATCACCGAGAACGGATGACATGACCGACACCACGAAATATTCCACGCGGATTGATGAGCCCAGCGGCAACAAGGTCATCACCATCGATCGAGGCGGCGAAACGGTGGACTTCGTCATCGGCAGCGGCCCTGAAGGTACCGACATCTGGCAGCGAGTGCCGTACGACGCGGACGATTACGGCCCGGTTGCTGACCCTCGCACCGACTTTGATCACGCGGACCCGGCGTATAATCCGAACGCACCCGAGGTGTGGAAAGAGTTGCGCGAGGGCGGCTGCCCCGTGGCACATTCCGATCGTTACGGCGGCATGTGGGTGCCAATCACCGACGACACCGTCACTGAGGTCGCCTACGACACCGAGAACTTCACGAGCCGCTCCGTCGTGGTCAGCGTTGCGCGGCCTGGCGATATGGCGCTTCCGGCCCCGATCGGTGGAGCGCCGCCGATTACCAGCGATCCGCCGTTCCATAACATGGCCCGCCGACTCCTTCTGCCGGCCTTCGCGCCGAAGAAGATTGAGCCGTGGGAGCCCGAGATCCAGCGGTTGTGCCAAAAGCTGCTCGACGAGATGGGCGAGATCACGCCCGGCGAGAGCATCGTCGACGCCGCTGTGCAATACGCCCAGAACATTCCTGTGAATGTGATTGGACGGATGCTCGGCTTCCCGGAAAAGGACGAGGAATTGTTCCGCGAGTTCGTCCACGACGTCTTGGAACGCATCAACGAAGAACCAGGAACGCGAGAAGGTGGTGACGATCTCGGTCTCTACATCCAGGAGCAGATCGACGACCATCGTGCGAATCCCCGTGAGGATCTCACGAGCTACTTGATGAATGTCGAGCTCGATGGCAACAAGCTGGACGACGACGTCGTTGGTGGCATGGTCATCTTGCTGCTCGTTGCCGGCATCGACACGACATGGTCGGCAATCGGATCGTCGCTGTGGCATCTGGCGCAGCATCCCGAGGATCACCAGCGCCTGCTCGACGATCCCGAGGTGATGACGTTCGCCTTGGAGGAGTTCCTCCGCGCATATGCACCGGTGACGATGGCCCGGCTGGTCGCCAAGGACAACGACTTCCACGGCTGCCCGATGAAGAAGGACGATTGGGTGCTCCTGCCGTTCCCGGCTGCCAACCGTGATCCGAGGAAGTTCGAGGATCCCGACACGTTCATCGTCGATCGCGAGGAGAATCGCCACGCAGCGTTTGGTCTGGGCATCCACCGGTGCTTGGGGTCGAACCTGGCCCGGCTGGAACTCAAGGTTGCCATCGAGGAGTTCATCAAGCGCTTTCCGCGCTTCGAGCTCGCCGGCGACACCCGCTGGAGTGTCGGACAGATTCGCGGTCCTCGCGAACTTCCCGTGCGCATTCTCGAAGTCGCTGACTGAACGGGTCGTGCTGCTGGTCGACCGGCGTGAGCGCAACGACTCACCCGTTGCTAGTCCCGGGTGGTCGAAGAGTCAATGACGAGGAACGCGCGTCGGTAGTTGAAGAAGCCGCCGACCAGAAACAAGACGCTGCCAACAACGAATTGGGCCGCGAGGAAGCTGTCGACGGTCCGTTCGTCGGCGGCATTCTGGAAGGTGAACAGGTAGGGGACTGAAGCGACGGCAAAAAGTGCTGATCCCACGACAAACGACAGCGCCGTCAGGTTCAAAAGTTGCAGCACGCGGATGTCGGGGGCTCGGACGATCTGTAACACGTCGATGGTCGCCCCGACAGCAAACAGCAAGCTGCCGAGAATGAAGCACCACGCGCCGGCGGAATAATCGCCAATCCAGGACAGGAAGAAGATGCTCCCGGCGATGAAGAGCAACGTTCCGATCAGGTAGCTCCCTGCCGCCCACACCTCAAGACGGTCAGAAGTGGTCGGGGGGCCGTCGAGTTGGCGTCGGTATCGCACGACCTCGGTGGTGTCATGGCCGGTGACGATGAGATACAGCAATGACCCGGCGAGGAAGATCCATGCACCGCGGTTCTCGGCTCGTGTCTCGAGCGATGGGAAGAACCGGATGCTGCCCCAAACGAAGAGCACGCCGCCCACCAGGTAAATGATCGCGCTTGCGGACTCCCACCTGATTTGGTTGCGACGGAACGACTCTTCTCTGACCACGGGGTGGGAACGGAGCCTGTTGACGAAATGGTGGGGCATACAGAGTGATCTCTCAAAGGGGCAGTGAGCAGGTCGGGACGGTTGACACATCCTGACTGAACTGCGGTGACTTTCCGCAGGTGCGGCGCTGGCCGCTCCGCCAGCAACGATGACGCGACCGACAGACGGTCCGCAACGAGACCAGACTGGCAACATGGCTTACGAGAGTCCGACCTATCGTGTCGAGGAACGGATTGATGAGATCGAACTTCGCCGTTATGAGCCCTATCTTGTGGCCGAGACACTCGTGCAAGGGCCACTCGAGCGGGCCGGCAACGGCGGGTTCCGCCTGCTTGCCGGTTACATCTTCGGCGGGAACAAGACCGCCGATGGTGACAGTACAAAAATCGCGATGACCACTCCCGTCACTCAAGACCGGGTCGGCGACCAGTACCGAGTGCGCTTCATGATGCCGACTCAGTACACCGACGAGTCGCTTCCCGCACCGAAAGACCCGCGTGTCACGATCAGCGAGGTGGGACCCCAGCGTCTTGCCGCAATCCGTTATCGCGGGCGCTGGACACGCGACAGTTACGAGCGGCATCTCCGCAAGCTGTCCGACACTGTCAGGCACGCCGGTCACACCGCCATCGGAGAGCCGATCTGGGCTCGTTACGACCCGCCCTGGACGCCATGGAGTCGCCGGCACCATTCAGCGACGATGAAATCGACGGGGTTGCCCGCCCGATCTGCACCGGATCGTTCGCTCGTAGTGGCTTGGTTCTTTTGCCGGTAGGAGTTGGGTAGCGATTGCGGCCGACTCGATAATTCTGGGGCCAAGCTGCTAGGAACTAGGCGGTGGAAACGACATCCGAGCTTTCAGCGCCCGCACTGTCCGGGGTCATCCCGAGCGGTGACATAGGTTTTATCGGTCGCGACCTTGACCGCGAGCAGCGGGGAACCGTTCTTGACGAGTTGTACTTCGAAGGCGACCGTCGCCGTCCCTACCTGTATCGCTACACGGCGCTGATGCTGTTTTCCGCGGGGATCGCGGCTCTGGGTCTGATGAACGACAGTGCTGCTGTGGTGATTGGTGCGATGCTGGTTGCACCTTTGATGACGCCGATCATGGCGTTTGCTTCAGCGCTGATTCAGGCGTGGTCGAGGCGAGTGCTCGAGTCGTTCTTGATTGTGGTGAGTGGAGCATTTCTGGGTATTTCGGTCGGGTGGGTGACATCGCTGATCATTCCAAGAATTGGTCCAGATACACCCCTTCCTGAGCAAGTTCTCGCACGGACGTCGCCCAACCTGGCTGACCTTGGAATCGCCCTGCTTGCCGGCGCGGCTGGCGCTTACGTGACCGTTCGAACCGAGGCTGGGTCTGCATTGCCGGGTGTGGGTATCGCCGTCGCCTTGGTTCCGCCACTCGCAACAGTCGGTATCACCCTCGGCGCCGAGCGAGGGGAACTCGCCTTCGGAGCGTTGCTGCTCTTCGTCACGAACTTTGCGGCAATCACCCTCGCAGCAGGACTGACCTTCGCCTTTGCTGGTTTCACTCCGCCGAGGGAAAGGCTTCGGCAGCGTGCGTTCGGGCTCGTTGCCACGACGCTGCTTGTCTTGGCCGTTGCAGTTCCGCTCGGCTTCAACAGCTATTACAAGATCGAACGCTCTCAGGCAGAAGTCGTCGTTGTCCGTGCGGTGAACGATTGGGATCCGGCACTCACGGTCCAGAAGGTCACCCTTGACCCCAAATCTGACCCAACGACTGTCGTGGTCGTTGTGAGTGGGGCCACCATGGAAGAGAATCCAGCGGGTCTTGCCGCTGAGATTGCCAGCGCCACGGACGAAGCCATTGAGCTGCAGTTGATCTTTGAGCCCGTCACGAAGATCACCGCGAACCCGTAGACGTCGCTGTCCAACAGACCAAGGCTGGCGGGTCCAGTACCCACTCTTGCTGGTGCTCGGTGGGCGGCGCGGTGTGGGCGCAGTTGCCAGACTCGTTGCATCAGTGCCGATCCGTCCTGCACTTGCAGCGACGGTCCTCGGCATGACGGTGCCCACTGCTGCTTGAGGCATTGTCGATATCGCTACTTTCGGCAGCGCGGCCTTCGGCGCCGCCACCGGCAACGCGCCACACGCCTGATCTCGCGCAAGGGTTGCCGGCTTCGCTGCAAGTGCGTGGTCGTAGACCTGCGCTGCTGCCTTTCAGTTCACGCGCCGGTTGTTGGCCGTCGGCGCTGATTTGGAATCAAACTCCGATTCTGGTTGTGGGAGTCATTCCCGATCCGTTACTCTGTAATTCAGTAATGGTTCTCACTCAGAAAGTGCATCCCCCCTCATGACGACATTCCGTGCCCGCACCTCGCTCGCCCTCATCGGGGGGCTCGCGCTTGCCACCACAGCCTGCGGCTCTGATGGCAACGCCCCCACGGCAGACGCCGACTCGACAGCGGCGTCGGCAACTGACGTGGCGTCTGCTGACGATTCGGAATCGACGGGTGAGATCGCAACTGTTGTTGTGACGACGAACATCTTGGGTGATGTGGTCAGCGAACTCCTCGACAACCAGGCTGATGTGGTCACGATCATGCCGGTCGGCGCCGATCCACACGACTTCCAGGCATCGGCACAGGAAATCAACCGGATGCTGAGCGCAGACGCCCTGATTGTCAACGGGGCAAACTTCGAAGAAGGCCTCATCGACGTGATCGAGTCCGCCGAGGAAGCAGGCGTGCCTCTGCACGAGGCGATCTCGGTTGTCGGGACGATGGAATTCGGCGCCGAGGGTGAGGAGCACTCTGATGAGGACCACTCTGATGAGGACCACTCTGATGAGGAGCACGACGAACATGGTCACGACGGTGCGGACCCCCACTTCTTCACCGACCCGGTGAGGATGTCCAGTGCAGTGCAGGGCATCGTGGACTTCCTGAGCGGACAAATCGACGGCCTCGATACCGATGCACTTGATGCGTCAGCCGAGGAGTACCTCGCCCAGCTTGCCGCAGTCGATGCCGACAATGTCTCGTTGCTTGACGCCATCAGCGAAGACAAGCGGGTTCTCGTCACCAACCACGAGGTCTTTGCCTACTTCGCTGACCGGTATGGCTTTGAAGTCGTTGGCGTTGTTGTTCCCGGAGGAAGCACGACTGACGCAGCAAGCGCCGGCGAGTTGGCAGCGCTTGCCAAGACCATCGAGACAGAGGGCGTCCCAGCAATTTTCGCCGACACGTCGTCATCAGACGAACTCGTCAACACTTTGGCCAGCGAGGTCGGAGACATCGCCATCGTCGAGTTGTTCACCGAGTCGCTCGGCACGGCGGACTCTGATGGTGCGACCTACCTCGACATGGTGAGCGCGAACGCCGAACGCATCGCAGTAGCATTGTCCTGACAGTCCGCGCCGTCTGAACGCTCGTTTAGGAGCAGTCAGCGCAGCTGCCGACCAGGTCCAGACGATGTCCATCGATCTGGAAGTTGGCTGCTGCTGCGCTCGCCGCGAACGCCGCGTCGAGTGTCCGTTCGACCTTCGGCGGCAATTCGAAGTCGCTGACTGCTCCGCAGGTCGTGCAGATCAGGTGATGGTGATGGTCGTCGGTGAGTGTTTCGGCAAGTTCGTAGCGAGCGTGGTCGTCATGGGTGACGATTCGGGCCACGACGCCAACCTCTTCGAGGATCGCAAGGTTCCGATACACACTCGATTGAGCAAGCGACGTTTCGACTTCGAGGATCTGCGGGATCGTGACCGGGTTCGCTGCGGTATGTAGCGCAGCAACGACACGCCTCCGACCAGTCGTGTACCGGTGATCGCCGGCTCGCAACATCGTCGCAACATCGTCGTGAAGGAGGTCCGCACTCATCGATCTGCACGATACCGGCCGCCCGCTACTTCTGGGAACCAATGAGAACTGATCGTCACTTGGCCGCTGTGTCCGGCGTGGCCCGTGTCGGTGCTAGTGGTGATGGTCGTGATGCGGGTCGTCGATGACGAGGGTGTCCCCAGCGCGCACGAAGCGTCCGCCGAAGGCCGTCTTGAGATGATCCTCGGTGAACACATCGTCAGGGACTCCGAACGCAACGAAGCGTGTAGCAAGCAACAGCACGAGGTCGCACTGAGCGGCATCTTCAAAGTTGTGCGTGGTCGTGATGACCGTCCGTCCAGCGCTGTGCTCGACATCAAAGACGTCGGCAATGACAGAGCGCGATCGGACGTCGAGGCCGGTCAATGGCTCATCAAGGAGGAGAATCGGCGCCTCCTGGGCCAGACCCTGGGCAACGAAGGCTCGCTGACGTTGCCCTCCGGAGAGGTGATGGATCTGGCGATCTGCAAGGTCGGCGATGTCGAGTCGCTCAAGTGCGGACTGCACCGCTGCTCGGTCATCGGCACCGAATCGACGGAGGAGCCCCACGCTGGGATAGCGCGCCATCGCGACCACATCGCGGACCGTGATCGGCACGCTCGGGTCAACGTCGGTCGATTGCAGCACGATGGCCGTCGCTGCACCGTGGGTGTCGAGAGACCCCGAGTTTGGCTCGAGGATGCCGGCGATCACCTTGAGCAGAGTCGACTTGCCCGACCCGTTCGGGCCAATGACAGCAACCGAGGCGCCTTGCGGAATCTCGAGCGACAGGTCGCCCACGGCATGAACGGTGCCATAGTCAACGTGAATATCGCTGATCGTCACTGCCGCAGGCACGCCGCTGACGATATCGAGAATCACTCCGAAAAACGTTGCCGGCCGGCGGTGGCGTTCGATAGCGTCAAGTCGTGCAACTGCTGGTGGATGCCTTCGAACCTGCATTCATGCAGCGGGCACTGATCGGCAGCCTGCTCGCAGTCGTCGCAACGTCGCTCGTCGGCACCTGGGTCGTCTTGCGAGGACTGGCATTCCTCGGCGACGCAATCGCACACGGAGTCATCCCCGGCATCGCCCTCGCCGTGCTCTGGGGCTTTAGCCCCATCATCGGGGCGCTCGCCGCCGCCGCCCTCATGGCAGGCCTGGTCTCGGTGGTGTCAGCCCGAACCGTGATTCGCGAAGACACCGGCATCGGACTCCTCTTTGTTGGCATGTTGTCCCTCGGCATCGTCATCGTGTCCAAGGCCCGGTCGTTCACCACAGAAGTCACCTCGTTGCTCTTCGGAGATGTGCTCGGTGTGACACGCGGCGACATCAACGGACAGTTCGTCGCTGCAGCCATCGTGGTCATAGCAACCGTCGCGTTGTATCGCCCTTTCATGGCACTCACGTTCAACGCCATGAAGGCTCAGTCGCTCGGCATGCACCCCAAAGCCACACACCTCGCACTCATGTTGCTCCTGGCCGTCAGCATCGTGGCAAGTTTTCAAGCGGTCGGCACGCTCTTGGTCTTCGGTTTGCTGGTCGGGCCGCCGGCCACCGCGTCGCTCCTCACGCGACGTGTTCCGGTGATGATGATCACCTCAATGCTGTTCGGAGCCATTGCCGTCGTAGCCGGGCTGACCATCAGCTTCCACGCCGGCACGGCGGGTGGCGCAACAATGGCCGGTCTCAGCGTCGCCGGATTCTTCGTGGTCTTGCTCATCACCGAGGTCACTCGCCATCTGTCTGGACGCAACGCCAGAGCAGCGCTCCGCCACACCTGAACCTGGCTGCAGCCCGGCTGCTCGAGACTTGAGTCGACCAGCCGAACCCTGGGGATACCCCGCCGTCCGACAGTGATGCTGTCATCGCGGAGTTTGTACGGTCGTAGGTATGCACGGCGTTGCAGTACCGGGGTGTTTCGAGACGGAGCGGGCTGCGCGCGTGCTCATCGACAGCTTGGCCGACACCCGCGCGTTGGGTGATCGAGCAACCAGACCAGCGGCGTCAGCCGTGCCATATCAAGGCGAGATGAAGGAGAGATGATGGCACGTGACGTGTACGTCGTTGGCGTCGGAATGACGAAGTTCGAAAAGCCCGGTCGCCGGGACTGGGACTATCCCGACATGGTCCGCGAGGCCGGCACCGAAGCGCTGGAAGACGCCGGAATCGGCTACGAAGAGATCGAGCAGGTCGGCGTTGGCTACGTCTATGGCGACTCGACAGCGGGTCAGCGAGCCGTTTACGAACTGGGTCTGTCCGGCATTCCGGTGGTCAACATGAACAACAACTGCTCGACCGGCTCGACGGCGTTGATGTACTGCCGCCAGATGATTGCCGGTGGCCTCGCCGACGTCACCATGGCGGTTGGATTCGAAAAAATGCAGCGAGGGTCACTCGACCTCAGCTCAGAAGATCGAACGGCGCCGCTCGACCGCCACATCTCGAGCCTGCACAATCTGCACGAAGAGACCGCAAGCCCCGTTGCTCCGCAGATGTGGGCGCGCGCTGCTGAGGATCACATGCGTCGGTATGGATCGACACCGGAGCACTTCGCCAAAGTTGCCGAAAAGAACCACCGACACTCGGCCAACAACCCCTACGCCCAGTTCCAAGACGTATACACACTCGACGAAGTTCTCGCGTCGCCACACATCGATGGGCCACTGACGCGGTTGCAGTGTTCGCCGACCTCCGACGGAGCTGCGGCTGCAATTCTCATGAGCGAAGCAGCCGTCGCCAAGTTCGATCTGGGTGACCAAGCAGTCCGCATCGCCGGTCAAGCCATGGCCACCGATTTCGCGTCATCATTCGACACCGACGACGCCCGCACCATCGTTGGCGCAGACATGTCCGCAGCTGCAGCACGGTCGGCTTACGACATGGCCGGCTTCGACGCCGCCGATGTACAGGTCATCGAACTGCACGATTGCTTCTCGCCCAACGAGCTGCTGACCTATGAGGCGCTCAACATGTGCGAGGTCGGCCGCAGCGCTGAACTCATCGACGATGGATCCACCACCTACGGCGGCCGCTGGGTCGTCAACCCGTCGGGCGGCCTCATCTCGAAGGGCCATCCGCTCGGAGCGACCGGAATTGCGCAATGTGCCGAACTGAACTGGCAACTGCGCGGCGAAGCAGGGCAGCGTCAAGTTGCCAACGCCACCCGAGCGCTCCAGCACAACATCGGTCTCGGTGGCGCAGCCGTCGTGACGCTCTATGAGAAGTCGGCCAACTAGGAGATTCCCAATGCCAACGAACGATCCAACCATTGCCTGGGTGCTCGACCGGGCCGCGAACATCAACCCGCACGGCGACGCCACCATCGACCTCGGCACCGGCGAACGTCGCGACTGGGCCGAAGTCGCACGGCGCGTCGACGGCGTGGCTTCAGGGCTCAACAGCATCGATCTCGACCGAGGCGACCGCGTCGGCGTGCTGATGCTCAACTCGGCTCGTCACCTCGAGTTGTGGTTTGCCATCCCCGTTGCCGGCATGGTGATGAACGACCTTAACTTCCGCCTCGCGACCGAAGAGCTTCGATTCATCTGCGACGACAGCCAGGTCAAACTGCTGTTTGTCGACGAGACGTTTTTGCCGGTTGCCCGCCAACTCCGCGACAGCGTGGCGTCGATCCACACCCTGGTGTGGGTCGGTCCCGGCACCGACGCCCCACACGACACCATTGCCTATGAGTCCATGGTTGACACCGCACATGTTGAGCTGCCCGAGCTGGAATCTGAAGACCTTGTCGCGATCTTCTACACCGGTGGCACGACGGGTCTGCCCAAGGGCGCCATGCTCACGCACCGCAACCTCACCGCGAATGCACTGCACATGGGGTTGCACGCCCGCATCACCCCCATTGACCGCTACCTGCATGCCGCGCCGCAGTTCCACCTCGCTGACGGTGCGCTTGCCTATGCGCTCACTTGGGCTGGTGGGACTCACGTGTTCGTTCCGGCCTTTGATCCCGCAGCGACCATTGCTGCGCTCGCCGACGAACGCTGCACGATGGTGCTGCTCGTGCCCACCATGATCTCGATGGTGCTCGCGCATGGCGGCCTGGCCGATGCCGATATCTCCTCCATGCGGGTGGTGCTGTATGGCGCCTCGCCGATGCCCGGCGAAGTTCAACGTCAGGCCCTCGAGGCGTTTGGTTGCGGCTTCGCGCAGGCGTACGGCATGACCGAAGCCTCGCCGCTGGTGAGTTGGCTTGACGAAGCAACTCATGAACGCGGTGCTCGCGGCGAAGAGCCGTCTGCGAGCCGTCTGCGCTCGGCCGGTGTGCCGATTGTGGGTGTTCGCACCGAGATTCGTCGCCCGGATGGAAGCCTCGCTGAGGCCGGCGAGGCCGGCGAGATCTACATCCAGGGCCCGAACATCATGCGCGGCTACTGGAACCGCGAAGCAGAGACGGCGCACGCGCTCGTCGACGGTTGGTATCGGTCCGGTGACGTGGCGTACGCCGATGATGGCGGCTACCTCTACATCGTGGACCGCGCCAAAGACATGATCATTTCCGGTGGCGAGAACGTGTACACCACCGAAGTCGAGAACGCCGTCTACCACCATCCGTCGGTCGCCGAAGCCGCGGTCTTCGGAATCCCCCACGATGAGTGGGGCGAGACGGTCCACGTCGAAGTTGTCCTGAAACCGGGAGCTGAGCTGGCCTCGGACGAACTCATCGAATCGTGCCGCGAGCGTCTTGCCGGCTACAAGCTGCCGCGGTCCGTTGTCATCCGAGGCGCCGAAGATCCGCTGCCCAAGTCGGGTGCCGGCAAGATCCTGAAGAAGGACCTGCGCGAACCGTATTGGGAAGGCAAAGACCGCCAGGTTGGATGACCCAACGAAACCTGGCTGCCCACTTGGGGCCCATACAGGACGGTGTCACTCGATGGCGTCGAGTCGTCAGGTGTAGTTGGTGGTGCAGCCGGGGTCGTACAGCGACGACGGAATTGTCGCGTCGTCGGGCCCAGTTCCGCAGACGTCGTTGCGGTCTTTCAAGATCCAGAACTGACCTTCTGCTTCAAACACGACCGTCTCTTCGTAGTCTTCGGTCACCACGAAGGCAACTGCCCAGCCTTGATCGCAATTCCAGTCTTCCAAGCTCACGAAGTTGTCGACGGAATTCTTCGCAGCAGCGGTCAGGGACTCTTTGTCGCACTCGACGGTTCCGCCAACGGGAGTTGTGTCGGTGGTTCCGCCACCATTGGTTCCGCCACCAGTGGTTCCACCGCCGGTGGTTCCTCCGCAGGTGGTTCCTCCGCTGCCAGTCAATTCCTCCAACGTCTTGTCGGCTTGGTTCTGACCGAGCAGCAGGAGCACCCCGCCACCGTCCACGGTGCCTGAGTCTGTGGGTGCTGGGTCGGGGAGTGGCTTGACGTCATCGCCCCCGAGTGGGCCGAGTTCGTCGATCGGTTCCGTGTGCTCGACATCTTGCCGGCGATGAACCCGGCTGAACGCGCGGAAACGCTGGGAGAGATGAAGGAAGGGGCTCCGCGGGAGATCTTCGAAATGTTCTGGGGTGCGGCGACCGGTTGCCTGGGCGAGGCCGATCTCGCCGACGTGGCCTCAGAAATCGGCGTTTGACGCAGCACGGCCACCCAAGATTCTCGGAGTCTGATCGCACACGTTGAGCGCCGGCCCCGCC
>NZ_CAXCAM010000051.1:0-17471 GCF_963980585.1 uncultured Ilumatobacter sp. | reverse complement strand
AGCTCGTTGGTGGCAGCCGGGTCGTTGATGTAATCAATGGTGGACTGCTGCACGATGGGAGCGAACGCCGCCATGCAATCGCTGAGTTCGGCCTTGCGTGCATCGATCACGGCGAGCGGTGCGGCATAGGTTTGCCAACCGGCGTCGTGGATCAGCTGGAACTTGACGGGCTTGCCCCAGTCGGTGAAGACATTCTCGTAGTTGTAGGGCTCGGCTGAAGCGAAGCCCTGCTGGGCGATGGCACCGTTCTCGGCGATGAACACCGAGGGGCCGCCGTCGTAGCTGCCGTCGAGCTGGCCTTCAGTGACCTGACCATCAGCGAGCAGGAACTGCATGTATGCGCCTGTCTCGAAGTATCGAATGGTGACGCCGTCGCCGTCCTTTGCGGTAGCCAGATCGGCAATGGTCTGGGCGTCTGGGTAGGTCGCTGGGTCCCACATGATGATCTGCGGGTTGATCTCGAGCGGTGCGACAAACGCCGTGGTCGGGTTGTCTGCGTAGTTCTCGATTGCTTCGTCGGTTGCGACGTAACCGAAGGTGACGTCAGCGTCCTGTGCCATCAGCGAGACGACCTGCTGGAAGCCAACGGCGGGGCCACCGGTGCGAATCTCGATGTTGACGCCAGTTGCGACACCTCCGCTCGCGACCAACGGGCCGCTGACGACCTTCTTGTCGGCGTCGATGGATGGGTTCTCGCCGACCATTTGGTACAGGGCGCCGTGCTCGGCTTCCGGGAACCAGTCGGTCTGGATGACGATGGTCTCAGGACAGACAGCGGAGAGGATTCCGTCGTCGGCGGGTGCGTCGGTGTCAGCAGGTGCCTCGGTGTCAGCAGGTGCCTCGGTGTCAGCAGGTGCCTCGGTGTCGGCAGGTGCTTCGGTGCCGGCTGGCGCTTCAGTGTCTGTCGACGCCTCGTCGTCGCTGCCGCATGCGGCAACAGAAATGGCGGCGACTGCACCGAATGCAGCCAGCTTGGTCAGGCGAGTGTTTTGCATGAGTAGGTGTCTCCCCCTGGAGGTTGTGGTGATGGACCGGAATGTTGACGCCGGTGGACACACACTAGGAGAAAGAGCAACGGGCTCAGAACTGCGACGCGTGAACTTCTTGTTTCGTCCTTGCGCCCATCGTCACACCGAGACTGGTGTGACGTCAGTTGGAGCGCTTCTCGTGCCAGTTGCCGACCACCCGGTTGCCGATCCATCCGAAAAGCACAAACACAGCAATGCCCAGGAATGCCGACATGACGACGGCGCCATACATCTGCTCATACTCAGTTGAGTTCTGATAGAGGTTGATCAGGCGTCCGAGACCCGGCTCTCCCTGCCGGAAGAAGAAGTCTCCGACCACCGCGCCGACCACCGAGAGGCCCGCAGAGATCTGCAGTCCAGTGAAGATCGAAGGCATGGCCGCCGGGTACTGCAGCTTGAAGAGTCGGGTCCAACGCGAGGCGCCATTGAGCGACATCAGTTCGTGGTATCCCTTGTCGACACTGAGGAGACCGAACAACGTGTTCGCGACGATCGGGAAGATGGCGATGATGACGCACACCATCACCCGGGCCTTGAAGTTGAATCCGATGACGGTGCCGATGAGCGGTACGAACGCGAGGATCGGCATGGCCTGGAGTGCAATGAGAAATGGCCAGATCGAGTTCTGGACCCAACTTGCTTGACTCATAATCGTGGCCAGCACGAAGCCGAGTGCGATAGCGATGGCGAGGCCGAGCCCAGCGACCTGGACCGAGGACCACAGGCCATCGAGCAGCTTGAGGAGGCCGCCGCCGGTGCGTGAGCCGCCCGCCCCGCGTTCGATATTCCAGGTGAGGATCGATTCTTGAAGGACTCGGTGGGGAACGGGGACCAGCGGCTTCTTCGGTTCTGACATCAGGACGTGATGGGTGAGGTACCAGAATCCAATGAAGCAGCCGAAGACCGCGGCGGGTCCGGCAAACCGGGCAAGGCCGGCGGACTTCTTCGGTGGGTTCGGCGTCTCGGCCTCTGATGCGTGGGCGATTGCCTCGGCGCTTACTTCGGGGTCATCGAGTGCAGTCACGGGTGCGCTCCTCGCAGGTCCTGGGAGATCTTGCCGGACAGTTCGGCAAAGGCGGGCTCGTAGCGGATGTCATGGCTCCGGGGGTATTCGAACGGCACCTCGTAGTCGGCGACGATGCGTCCCGGACGGGCCGACATGACGAGGACCCGCGTGGAGAGAAACACCGCTTCGGCAATCGAGTGGGTGATGAAGAGTCCAGCGAAGTTCTTGGTCTTGAACAACGACAGGAGCTCGTCGTTCAGTCGCTCCCGGCTGATCTCATCGAGTGCACCGAACGGTTCGTCGAAGAGGAAGACATCGGGTTGCAGCACGAGTGAACGGGCCAGTGAGGCGCGCATTCGCATTCCGCCGGAGAGTTGCTTGGGGTACTTGTCCTCATGCTCGTCGAGGTTGACCAGGGCAAGCGATTCGTCAACACGGTCCGACATCGCAGCAGAGCTCTCGCCGTGGAGTTCGGCAATCAGTTCGACGTTCTTGCGGACGGTGCGCCAGGGGAACAGAGTTGCATCTTGGAAGACGTATCCGATCGAGTCGCGGTCGACGTTGCACTCGCCACCGGTATGCGTTTCGAGGCCGGACGCGATGCGGAGCAGTGTGGATTTCCCACAACCTGAGGGGCCGACAACGGTGACGAATTCTCCAGGGTCGATGTTGATCGAGACGTTGTCCAGTGCATGGGTCCCGTCGGGAAACACCATGGACAAATTGTTGAATTCGAGCGCATGCTCGCGGGTGGCGGACAAGTGCGGTGCTCCCTGTTGGTGGTCTGGGGTGAGATCAGTCATGCGGCGAGACGCTGTCCGTTTCGCCACACGATGCGGTCGGTCGGCCCGAACGCGATTGCTTCGCGTACTGTAGCCGCGCGGGCAGCGACGAGATCAGCCGGTTGGCCGACCTTGATCGTTTGGGCTCCGAGGCCCGTGACATCGGCAGAAACACCGCTGACCGAGGCCCATGCTTCATGCGGAAGCATGTGGGCCGTCATGATCATCAGGCCAGCGGTCTCGAAGGGGCAGGCGCGGCCAACGGGATTGAAGGGGTCTTGAAGGTTGTCAGCGCCGGCCGCGACGCGCACGCCCGCAGCGCGCAGGGCTGCGACGGCGGTCAGGCCGCGCGGCATGGGGGAGTGGCCCCGTCCTTGTAAGAAAAGGTTCGTGTGCGGGAGTGCGACGACGCCGATGCCAGCGGCGGCCACCGCCTCTGCCGTAGCTCGCTGTTCAGGCTCCGGCTGCATACTCAGACTCACACAATGACTGGCCGTGACCTGATGCTCGAAGCCCGACGACACCAGCTCGGCCAGCTCGGCGAGACCCCGTGCAGTCGGGTCCAACGTCTCGTCGGTGTGGAGGTCGACATCGACGCCGTGGTCAGTGGCTGTTTGCAGGAAGAACTCGGTGGGCCCGAGTGTGTCACCTCCTTCGAGGTGCGGGCACCCGCCAACGAGGTCGGCTCCGGCAGCGAGGGCCTCGTTGAGCAACGCGCGCTGGTCCGCGGCGGATGGGCCCATCACCGGCCATCCTGAGAGTGCGACAATTTGGACATCGATCACCGCGGCGACCCGTTGCTTCACCTCGGCCAGTGCCTCGATGCTCCGCAGCCCGTGAGCGGTCGTGGTATCAGCGTGGCTGCGCACAGCGCGGTAGCCGTTCGAGGCCATCAAGCGGGCGGCACGCTCAGCACGTTCGATTGTCTCGTCGACACTAAGCAGATGGCGGTTCTCGCCCATCGCAGTGATCGCTCCCATGAGATCGCCGGTCGGATTGACGATGCGCTCTGCAAGGAACGCCTTGTCGAGATGGGCGTGGGGTTCAACCGCTGCGGGCAGTAGGACGTAGCCGTCGAGATCGATGACTTCGTCATCGCCGTCGGCTGGCAACAGTTGTCCAACCTTGGTGATCACGCCGTCAATGATGCGGATGTCCTGTTGCAGATGTGTCACATCCGTGTGAATTGTGGTTGCCCGTTGCAAAAGCGTCGATGCCATCGTGGGAACATAGACGCCATGGTCGCTGCAAAAGATCTCAAGCTTGGTGCATTCTTCTTCGGAGGCGTCGAGATGGACGACGCCGGCGCGGGCAAACCGGACCCGATGGACCGCCGCTACTCGAACGAGGCCTGCTGGCAGGCGACCCTGGATTACGTCAACTCGGCAAAGGAAGCCGAACGCCTTGGCTTTGACTCGTTCTGGACGACCGAGCACCACTTCCAGTACGAGGGCTACGAAGTCATTCCCAATGGATTGCTGATCTCGACATGGATCGCGGCGCAGACGACCACCTTGCGCTTCGGAGCGATGTTCAACGTCGTCCCGCAGTGGAACCCGATGCGTCTCGCGGAAGACTTTGCCACCCTGCACAACCTCTCGGGAGGTCGAGCGATGCTCGGCGTCGGTCGTGGAACCGTCCCGCGCGAGGTACTACACCTCAACGACAAGGGTGTGTCGATTGGTTCCCAGGACAACCCGGATCAAGCTGCGGCTGACCTGTTCAACCGCGAGATCTTTGAGGAGTCGATGGAAATCGTCCGTCGTGCGCTGAGCCAGGAGAGCTTCCGGTTCGAGGGGAAGCACTTCCAGATTCCGATCCCCGGGATCCCCGACCGAGGCGAGACGGTCACCGACCTGACGCTGATCCCGCGACCGGTCTACCCGTACGAGATCTGGCAGGCGGTGACCTCGCCACCGACTCTCGACTACGTGCCGACGGTGGATCACGGTGCCGTCTTTTGGAACCAGCACTACAGCTTCATCAAGCGATTCTGGGACACGTACGGAGAGAACTACGCCTCCTCACATGATGGGGTCGAGCTGCAGGCTCATGAGAAGCGCATGCTCGTCGTGTCATACCGCATCGAGGACACGATGGAAGAGGCCCGGGCCAGCGCATTGAACGGTCACGACGAGTTCTGGAAGTTCCTTGGCCCCTACGGCTGGAGCCGTGGCTACATGGGCCCAGATGGAAAGCCCGCTCAGCCGGGCCTGATCCCGACGCTCGACGAGTCGATCGAGAACAAGACGATGCTGGTCGGCACGCCCGAACACGTCGCGTCGGAGATCCAGTTTTTGAAGGACCTCCTCGGCTTCGAGTACCTCACGATCTTCCCTCACCTTCTCGGTGACAGCTACCAGAAGGCCGACGAGCAGATGGCCCGCTTCGCGCAAGAGGTGCTTCCGCTGCTGAGCTGATGTTGTTGATGGCGAACCGGGGGCAGTCACCTGCCACCAACGGCGGCAACACGGCTGTCAGCGCCCGGCGCAGCTCCCGACGATGGTGCGTGGATCAGCCGCACCAGCCAACGTTCCATTCGCCTCGACGACGATTGCGTGAGCGTGCCCGAAGCCTGAGTCCCACGGACCCGTGGACGAAACCACGTGCCCGCGGTCGCGGAGACCAGCGATCCAGGAGTCGGCGGCGTGGCCCTCGATTGACACGCTGGGTCCGCTCGCAGCGGTCCAGGTGTCGAACCCGGTCTCGGGCCCCTTCAAAGCCCAGCGCCCCGCGTTGATGGCCATGCCCGGCGATTGGCCGTGGTGGAAGAGACGAGTGGCGACTTGCAACAGAATTTGGGGCTGAGCGTCACCGCCCATCGTCCCAAAGACGCTGAGCAGCTCACCATCGCGCGTGGCCAGCGCTGCGGACAGCGTGTGAGGAGGGCAGCGACCAGGTCCAAGTTCTGCCGGATGCCCTGGATGCAAGTTGAACCCCATGCCGCGGTTGTGGAGGTTGATACCGGTGTTGGGCTCGACCAGGTGGCTGCCAAGTCCGGAGGCGTTCGACTGGATCAGTGACACGCCCATCATCCGGCCATCAGCGCTACGCCCTGCGGTGCAGAGGTAGGTGGTGTCGCCGTCTCGATCCGGCGCCCATCGGTTGCTGGCTCGTTCGCGATCGACCTGGTCGATTCGTCCGGCGATCTCTTCGACGAGAGCGGCACCGTCGGCGTGTTCGTGCAGCCGGTCGGGACGATCGTGGCCCGCGGCGGTCGAGGCTTCGATCAGCAGGTGGGCCCACTCATCGTTGTCGGGATCGGCGGGAAACTTGCCGGCGGCGCGTAGTTGGTCGACCAGATGTGCCGATCCAAGCGTCAGATATCCCTGGGTGCTCGGACCAACGGTGTGGAGGTCGACGCCGAAGACCGATGTGGTGAGGGGAGTGACCCAGTTTGCCTGTGATGTCTCGAGGTCGGATTCCGTGAACAAGCCGTCGCCGAGTTGGATCAGGCCGTCACCGAACGCTCCTCGGTAGAACGTGTCGCGTCCTCCTGCGGCAAGATCGGCGAGTGCCAGCGCGACCCCCGGTCGGCGGACGAGGGACCCTGGGGAGGTGGCCTGGTCGAAGAGTTCAGCGAGGTTGGCCCGGCTGGTCGGGTCGAGACGGCCGCCGATTCCGGCCAGCAGCGGACTGGCCGGAAAGCCCGCCGACGCCAGCTGGATCGCCGGCGCGAGGATCACTTCAAGGGGAAGTGATCCAAATCGTTCGTGCAGCGCGGCCCAGCCGTCGACACAACCAGGCACCGTGACGGATCGGATGTCGAGCTTGAACGGCATCTCGCTGAAGCCTTGCGACCTGAGCGCATCGGCGTCTGCACCTGAGCCGGCTTGACCGGCAGCATTGAGCGCGAAGACCTCACCATCGACGTGGACGAGCGCGAAGAGATCGCCTCCCATGCCGCACAGATGCGGTCCGGTCACCGCGATGGCGGCGTTGGTCGCAATCGCTGCATCGACGGCGTTGCCGCCACGAGCGAACATCTCGTTGCCCGCCGTCGTCGCCAATTGATCTGCACTCGCGACGAGATGTTGCGGTGCCCTGACCGTTGATCGCGGCGGATGTTGATACGTCATGGCCCGACCTTAGGTCCGGTGTCGCGACAGTTTGCGCGTGAGCGTTCACCGTCGGGTTGCATCGACCGGGTGCCGGTGATGCCAACATCGCTGCATGTACGCAGTCGCAACGTTCCTCGTGGTGGCCATCTTGTCGATGGCGTTTACCCGTTTGGCCGCTGGCGCCTTGATCGCCACCGGACTGCCACCAGACGTGGCCAGCTTTCAGGCTCGGTCGGCTTTCAGCGGTGCTGGATTCACCACGACCGAGGCCGAGAACGTCGTGAACGACCCGGACAGGCGCAAGATCATCGGGATCACAATGTTTCTCGGAAATCTTGGCACCCCGACGTTGGTCGTCACCGTGCTCGTTGGCTTTCTGGCGCCGGGTCCGGGCAACACAGCGGAACGGGCCATGGTCACCGTCTCCGGTCTTGTGCTCGCCGTGATGTTGGTTGCCAACCGCCCGATGCAGCGATGGCTCGTGAAGGTTGGTCATCGGGAGGCGCGGCGCCGGTTACTTCCTCGCCTCGACAAGCAGATGGTTGAACTGTTGGCCGTCGGTGAGGACTTCGTCGTGGGGTCGGTGCAAGTCATGGGTGGCCCGGGGCCGACGGTACGAAGTCTGCGCAGCATCGATGACGCGCTTCCGGCGGTCCGGGTGCTGGGTGTACAACAGCCCGAGGGGTTCTTCGGAACGCCGCCGGTCGATGTCGAACTGGCTGCTGGTGACAGCATCATCGTCTATGGCCGTCGCAGCGATCTGCAACATCTCGCCGAAGGGTGAGAACGCCCCCGAAGTGATTCCGCGTTCAGCCTGACCAGACGTTGCGTTCAATCATCACGTTGCGGAGCATCGCGACATCGTCAGTCATCACGCCATCGGCACCGAGATCGAGCAGGCGGTGCATCTCGGGCGCATCATTGATCGTCCAGACGTGGACGGGAACCCCAGCGCGTCGGGCGTTGGCGATGAAGCGTTCATTGACGACGGTGAGGCGGCCGGCAGCAGTCGGGACCTGCGCCGCACGCGGCTGCGCTCCGGGCAGGCGGCCAATGAGTCGAAGCGCAGCGATCTCTGCCGGGGCCATCGAAGTGAGCAGCCCGGAGCCGAGACGCGTCCGCAGCGCGCGTAGCCGTTTCAGACTGAACGCGCCGACACAGATTTGCGGGAGGAGTCCCCGCTGCTCGACCAGCTCGATGAGGGGGTCGACTGACTCATCGGACTTGCAGTCAATGTTGAACCGGCGGTCCGGCCATCGGTCGAGCAGGTCGATCATCCGCGGGATTGGCTCGAGGTCATTGACCCGCAACTCGGCGATCTCCGCCCAGCGTAAATCGGCGATGTTTGCATCGATGCCACATGTTCGCTGCAGGTCCGAGTCGTGGAACGCAACGAGGACGCCGTCAGCACTGCAGTGGACGTCAGTTTCGAGATACCGGTACCCCAAGGAGACGGCGTGCTCGAAGGCGGCCAGCGTGTTCTCAGGCGCTTCCAAGTTGCCACCGCGATGCGCGAACGCGACCGGACCTTCGTGACTGAGATATGGGTGACGGCTCACGCTCAGATTGCTCGACCGGCAGCCTTCCAGTATTCGTCCTTCAGGAGGCGCTTGTAGAGCTTGCCGGTCGGATGGCGGGGGAGTTCTTCACGGAAATCGACCGAGCGTGGGCACTTCACATCCGCGATCTGGCTCTTGCAGAACTGGATGAGTTCGCCAGCAAGCGAGGCAGCTTCTTCAGCCGTCGTCGGCATCACCCGCGGTTGCACAACGGCCTTGACCTCCTCGCCAAAGTCATCATTGGGGACTCCGAACACAGCGACGTCGATGACCTTGTCGTGGGTCACCAAGACGTTCTCGGCCTCCTGCGGATAGATGTTCACCCCGCCCGAGATGATCATGTACGCCTTGCGGTCTGTGAGATACAGGAAGCCATCGGGATCGAGGTAACCGACATCGCCCAGCGTGCTCCATCCCTTGGGGTGACGCGAGCCCTTCGTCTTGGCTGGGTCGTTGTGGTACTCAAACTCGGCTCCACCGTCGAAGAACACCGTTCCCGGCTGTCCCTGCGGCACCTCCTCGCCATCTTCACCGCAGATGTGCAGCGTGCAATTGATCGGCGACCCCACGGTGCCCTCATGCGCGAGCCACATATCGGAGTTGCAGTAGACGAAGCCATTGCCTTCAGACCCTGCGTAGTACTCGTGGATAACCGGCCCGAACCACTCGATCATCGACTTCTTCGTCGGCACCGGACACGGCGCAGCGGCGTGAATCACGTACTGAAGAGATGACACGTCGTACTTGGCTCGGGTTTCCTCGTCGAGCTTGAGCATGCGCACGAACATCGTCGGAACGACCTGGCTATGGGTGATGTCGTACTCCTCGACGAGCTGCAGATAGCGCTCAGCATCAAAGTTCTCCATTGCCACGATGGTGGCGCCCAATGCGTGTTGGGCCATGCAGAAGCGGAGCGGAGCTGCATGGTAGAAGGGCGCGGGCGACAGGTAGATCGTGGTGTCGTCAACGCCGAACAGCAGTTGGCAGAGCCCGGTGACGCCGTTGTTCCACTCTTCGAGCGGCTCGTTCGGGAATGCTCGAGTGATGCCCTTGGGCATGCCGGTCGTACCGGACGAATACAGCATGTCCATCCCAGCGATGCGCGCCTCGTCGAGCGGTTCGGGCGACTGCGCTTCGACTGCGGACTCATACGCCTCGTAGCCATCGATCGAGCCGTCCAACATCAGGCGGAGTTCGACGTTCGGTGTGGCCGACATCACTTCTGCGGCTTGGTCGGCCTTGTACTTCGAGGTGATGTAGGCGCGCGCTCCGCAGTCGTTGATGATGTATTCGAGTTCGGCGCTTTGCAGGCGCGACGAGGCGGCAGTGTAGACGAGACCCGCGTAATGGCAGCCCCAGATGACCTCGAGATACCGATCGTGGTTCTCCATGCAGATCGCAATGTGGTCACCCGGGTTGAGGCCCGCGGATCGCAGGAGCCGGCTGAGGCGGTTGGCGGCAGCGTCCAGTTCTCGGTAGGTCTGAGTGAAGCCTGAGTTGGCCATGATGATGGCCGGCTTGTCACCGTGCTCAGTGAGATGTACACCTGGGATCATGGGGCCGAAGGTAGTCGCCGATACCGTGACGCCGTGCATTCGGCGATGGTCATTCGGGGGCAGCGATGACGTCCGCCCGGTTCGCGAAGCTGATGTCGGGGGACTCCGATTCGCTCGACCTCGACGAGGCATCGCTCGTCATGTCAGCTGTACTGCAACCGGGTCTCGACGAGATCGAATGGTTGGCCGCGCTGGATCTCATCGCGGCTGACTGCCCGACTGCCACGCCCGAAGGTGTCAGCCGGTACCTCTTCGATGAATTGGGGTTCGCGGGCAACAAAGACGCGTACTACGACTGGCGCAATTCGTGCCTGGATCGCGTCATTGAGACGAGGACCGGCATCCCCATCAGTCTGTCAATTCTGATGATCGAGGTTGGCCGTCGGGTTGGTGTCAAATTGGTGGGGGTCGGTATGCCCGCGCACTTTCTCGTCCGCTCGGTGGAGGACGACACGACGTTTTTCGATCCCTTCGACGGTGGCCGCCAACTCGACCGCGACGACGCTCGTGCGCTCTTTGAGACCATCACCCGCGGTCAGGCTCCATGGAGTGATTCGCATCTGCACCCGACGCCGAATCGGGCGATTGTCATTCGAATGCTCAATAATCTGAAAAGCGTTTTCGCGCGCCGATCAGATGAGGTGCGATTCGCTCTGGTGATGCAGCTTCGCGCACAGGTCGCGGAACTTGCGGTGCTCGAGGCCGACGAGTTCGCGAGCGCCAACGCCATCTTCAACTGAACGCATCGCAACAGGAAGACGACGACATGATCGACCGCGGTATCAAACAGGGCCTTGGCCAGATGATGAAGGGCGTGCAAGTCATTGGTGCTGCTCACGGCGGGGTGCAACGTGCCTACACCAGTCATTGGTTGAGTCAAGTGAGTTTCGAGGAACCGATTGTGATGGCGAGCGTCTCTCCGAAACACGACACGTATCCATTGATGGTCGAATCGGGTGGATTTGCGGCAAGCCTCCTCGGCGCCGACCAGATTGTCGAAGGCCAGTACTTCAGTTACCCCGGTCGCAAGATGGAGTATGTCGCCGCGGAATACCTCACCGAGTGGCCGGATCTTGCGGGCGGCCCACCAATCGTCCCGAACTCGATTGCCTGGCTCCGGTGTGAGACCTTCCAGCAGATGACAATGGAAGACCACGAGCTGCTCTTCGCCCGGGTTGTCGAAGTGATCCCGAACCGCCTCAAGGATCCGCCGCTGCTCTATTCCAGTCGGCTCGGGTGGCGAGCATCGGGGGACAAGGCCCGTGAGCCGGGAATGAGTATCCGCGACCAGTTGCTGGCGCGCGTCGAGGCCGAAGGTTCAGCGTCCGACGATCGGTGACCAGGCTTCGCTGAGGCGGGGTCCGGTTGTCTACCTTTCTGCCATGACCGTGATCGACGCGACCTCGACCTTCACCGCTGACGAGCAACGGGTGATCGACCTGACCACCGAGCTGCTCGACAGCTTTCCGCCGGCCGACACGGCCCCGCAGACCTTCCTTGGTGAACAGTTTGATCTTGGCCTGGCGTGGGTGCACTTTCCTGAGGGCAACGGAGGGCTTGGACTCAACCCAAAACTGCAGCAGCTCATCAACGAGCGCGTCTACGGCGCCGGCGGACCAAACGCGATGTACCGCAACCCGATCGGTCATGGCATGACCGGGCCGACCGTGGTCGCGTGGGGGAGCGAGGACCAGAAGCAGCGCTACCTCCGGCCGCTCTTCACCGGCGAAGAGGTCTGGTGCCAGCTGTTCTCCGAGCCTGGCTCTGGCTCGGACTTCGCAGGGTTGTCGGCGACGGGAGTCCGAGACGGCGATGAGTGGATCTGCAACGGCCAGAAGGTGTGGACGACCTTGGCCCATCTCTCGAAGTGGGGCCTCCTTGTCGTGCGCACTGATCCGCAAGCCGTGAAGCACGCAGGTCTCGCTGCATTCGTCGTCGACATGGAAGACCCGACGGTTGATATTCGTCCGCTTCGCCAGATGACCGGTGAAGCCGAGTTCAACGAAGTCTTCTTCACCGACACCCGCATCCATGAGAGCGAGATGCTCGGCAAGTCCGGAGACGGGTGGCGAGTGTCGCTCACGACACTGATGAACGAGCGGCAGTCGATTGGTGGGGGTATGCCCGCCCGCGGTTCGGGCACGATCGCTGCGCTCACCGACGCGTGGAACAATGCGCCGGCCGACGCGAAGACGCCGACCGCTCGCGACGAGGTGACCAAACTGTGGTGTGAGGCCGAGGTCCTCCGCCTCACCAACGTTCGCGCCAATCAGAACCGCAAGATGGGAGATCCGGGGCCCGAAGGTTCCATCGGCAAGATGGCAGGAGCCGTCTTGAACCAGAAGATTTACGAAGGCGTCATGGATCTCCTTGGCGCCGACGCGATGCTCTATGGAAGTTACGAAATGATTCGGCCGGAGACCGCCATGGGTGCCGACACCCTCCAGAAGGCATTCCTGCGCAGCCGGGCAAACACGATTGAGGGCGGCACGACTGAAGTGATGGCGAATATTCTCGGCGAACGCGTGCTCGGGCTGCCCGGCGACGTGCGGGTCGACCGTGACGTGCCGTGGGCCGAGGTGCCGCGCAACTGATCGCGGTTACTTCGAGAGACTGGCGAGGACGTCGCTGGCCCCGAGTGCTCGGTCGTCCATCACCGGTCGGTCGAGCAGCGTGCCGCCAAGCAGCACCGTCGATGCCATCTCGATCGACGACTGCAGGTCCCGAATGTTCCGAGGTGGAGGAAAGTACTCGTCTTCATCAGTGACGTGGACCAATTCGATCCCGTTGAGCGGCGCGAGGAATTCGACGACCTCGGTCACCAACTCCTCGGGAGCTGACGCACCCGCAGTGACGCCAACGATGCCGGTCAGATTGTCGGGGAGTTCCTCCACGCCGTTGATTCGGTAGACGCGTTCGCAGCCCTCTTCGATCGCGAGCTGCTCAAGCGCCCGGGTATTCGAGGAGTTGGCCGACCCGATCACGACGATGACATCACAGCGGTGCGCGAGTTCCATCAACGCCGCCTGCCGATTTGTTGTGGCGAAGCACAGATCGCTGCGACCTGGCGTCCACACGTCAGGGAATCGCGCCTTGACTGCGACGGCGACGCCTTCCCAGTCGCGGTGGGACAGCGTGGTCTGGGCGAGCAGCGCAACGGGTTGCTCAATGTGGCCGAGCGCGGCAACCTCTTCGACCGATTCGACGCGATCGATCGCGTCTGGCGCAACAGCCATCGTGCCAACGGCTTCTTCATGGCCTTCGTGGCCGACGTAAACAATGCGATAACCCTTACCTGTACGCACCTTGACCTCATGGTGCACCTTGGTGACGAGCGGACAGACTGAATCAACGACGTAGGAGCCGCGAGCGCGAGCCGCTTCGAGAATCGCCGGCGGGGAACCGTGTGCTGACAGCATGATCGGACTGCCGGGCGGCACTTCATCGATGGAGTCGATGAACACCACGCCCTGCGCCTTGAAGCGATCGACGACCAACTTGTTGTGGACAATCTCGTGGTAGCAGTAGACGGGACCCGGGAACGATCGAACCATCCACGCCAGGGCCTTGATCGCCATTTCGACGCCCGCACAGAAACCACGAGGTTCCGCGAGCAGGACAATGTCAACGCGCCCCGCTGGGGTCGAAGGTTCGAGGGCCGGCTCCGCGGTACTACTCATCCGGTTCAAAATCTACCTGGTGAGGGCGGCGGTAGCCTGGCTGCTCCCATGTCCACCATCTCCGACTCTTCTGCTGGCACTGCCACGAGTGGCCTCGCGCCCATCGTCGTGGCGGTCGCGCCTGGCTCGCCAGCCGACCTGGTGGGCGTCGAGCCGGGTGACGAGATCCTGCGGGTGAACGGCGACGTTCCTCGCGACATCATCGAATGGCAACTCGCAACAGACGAGGCCGACGTCGAACTCGATGTCAGCCGCGGCGGCCTCGACCTTTCGATGACGATCGAGAAGGTTGCGGGTACATCGCTCGGCATCGAAGTGTCGAGTGCCGTCTTCGATCGGGTCAGAACCTGCGACAACCACTGCGAGTTCTGTTTTATCTACCAACTGCCCAAAGGGATGCGCCGCAGTCTGTACCTGAAAGATGACGACTACCGCTTGTCATTTCTCTACGGCAACTTCACGACGCTCACGCGCTTCACCGAAGCCGATCTCGAGCGCGTGGTGACCGAACGGCTATCGCCACTCCACGTCAGCATTCATGCCACGGACCCCGACATTCGCAGTGCGATGTTGAAGAACCCGCGTGGCGGCATGAGCCTGCGGTGGCTCCGAGCGCTCCTTGACCACGACATTGCGGTCAAGGGCCAGATCGTTGTGTGTCCTGGCGTCAACGATGGCGCTGTCCTCGACGACACGCTCGCCGGCATCCTCGACCAGTACCCCGAACTCGAATCGGTTGCGGTGGTGCCCCTCGGGATCTCAAAGTTCAACGCCGAGTCAGCAATGCGCTTCCATACGCTCGCCGAGGCACAGTCAGTCGTCGACACCGTCGATGATTGGCAAGACATCTTCCAGGCGACGCTCGGCAAGCGGATGGTCTACGCCGCCGACGAGTATTACCTGATGGCGCAACGGTCGTTCCCAGTGGCTGACCGCTACGACGGCTTCCCGATGCACGAAGACGGCATCGGCATGGCTCGCACGTTTGAAGCAGAGTTCCACGGAGCTGCCACCGAAGCCACGGGCGTGCAGCGCGGCTTCTTTGCCGCAGTCGACGCACCACCGAACCCGGCCGCCTACACCGGTTTGCGACAGAACGGCTGCGGCCCAGCCGAGGCCGTCGCGGCATCCGCTGCTCCGACAGCAACCGGCATCCGGCTCCGCCCGCGACGCTCTGCACCTGTTGCTGTGCTCACTGGCGCCCTCGGCGCCCCGGTGATTACCCCATTGATCGAGTCGCTGGGTCGCACCGACGTGCGAGTGCTCACGGTCGAGAATCACTTCTTCGGCGGGAACACCGGCGTGACCGGGTTAATGACGGGCGAGGACGTCAGCAACGTGCTGGCTATCGAACCTCATGGTCACCGGTATCTCATTCCCGACGTGTGCCTGTCCGACGACGGCCGCTTCCTCGACGGCGTGGGCATTGCAGACCTCCCACGCCCGGTCGAGATCATCCCCACCGACGGCATCGCATTGCGCGCCGCCCTCGAGACAGCAGGAACAACAACATGAGTACCGATATCCCCGCGCTTCCCGAGGATCCACTCGACCTCGATCCGGATGCCATCAGCGACTTGGGCGAGATCGTTCCGGCTGACCCTTCGGCTGATCTGCCGACCGTGGTCATCATCGGCCGGCCCAACGTCGGCAAGTCGACGCTGTTCAACCGCATTGTCGGCAGCCAGCAGGCCATTGTCGAGGACCGGCCGGGCATCACCCGCGACCGCAAGGAACTCGAGGCCGAATGGCTCGACACTCCCTTCCTCATCGTCGACACCGGAGGCTGGATGCCGGGCGGCGATGCGCTCGAAGAGAAAGTCACGCGACAAGTCGAAGAGGCCGTCAAGGAAGCTGACGTCGTGTTGTTCGTCATTGATGCTTCAGTGTCATTGACCGATGACGATCAGCTCATTGCTAACTGGGTCAGACGAACCGGCACGGACGTGCTCGTCGTCGCCAACAAGGCCGACAACCAGCGCCGTGAGAACGACATTTGGGAGTACATGGGCCTGGGGCTCGGCGACCCGATGCCCACGAGCGCACTTCACGGGCGACGTGCGGGCGACTTGCTCGACAAGATCATCTCGTTCTTCCCCGAGCGGGAGGAACAGCCAGAAGAAGAAGATGCCTACGACGAGGACCAGCTGGCCGTCATCGAATCGTTGATCGACCTCGACGGCAAGCCGCCCCCGCGTGTCGCAATCGTCGGCAGGCCGAATGTCGGTAAGAGCACACTGTTCAACCATTTGGTCGGCACTGACCGGGCTGTGGTCCATGACCTCGCCGGCACCACTCGCGACGCGATTGACACCTTGGTAGAGACTGAAGATGGACCGATCGTGTTCGTCGACACTGCTGGCATGCGCAAGCGCGGCAAGATTGATGACTCGGCGGAGTATTACTCACTCGTCCGGGCCCTTCGGGCGATCGATGACTCTGACATCGCGCTGCTCGTTATCGACGCAACCATCGGTGTGACGGGTCAGGATCAACGTCTGTCTGAACGCGTTGATGCATCGGGCTGTCCGATCATCATCGTGCTGAACAAGTGGGAGCTGGTCGGTCCAGAGGCACGACTTGAGGTCCAGTCCGAGGTGAAGCGCAAGCTGGCATTCCTCGGAGATGCCCCCGTGCTCAAGATTTCGGCGCTGTCCGGCAAGAACGTGCACAAGCTGCACCCGTTGCTGCAGGACTCGATCCGTCAGTACCACAAGCGGGTACCAACCAAGAGCGTCAACAAGATCATCGGTGCAGCACAGCAAGCTCAGCCTGCGAATGGGGGAGCGAAGGTGCTCTACGCGGTGCAGGGCGCCACCGATCCGCCGACGTTCACGCTGTTCGTCAACCGCGAACTGGACCGCACCTACCTCCGTTACCTCGAGCGTCGGCTGCGCGAGGACCTCGATATGGGTTCGACCCCGATCAAGATGCGCGTGCGCAAACGGTCCTGATCAATGCCCTGGTGTGAACCCTGCGCGAAATACTGGACGCCGAACGCAATGAATGACGACGGCACGTGTCCCACGTGCGGCGAGCAGGTGGTCGAAGCTCACGAGCACGCCGACGGCGATGTGGCAACGGACGAGAAGGCGCCGTGGCATTTCAAGCTGATGATCGTCGCGCTTGTCATTTACCTGTCGTGGCGTGTCATCGCCATCTTCGTCTGATCCGACGGTCCCGTTGCAGCGCAAACTCACCGCGCTTCGATAGAGTCCCAGCTTCACATACGGGGCATTCGTGCCTCGGTACGGGCTGTGGCGCAGCTTGGTAGCGCACTTGTCTGGGGGACAAGGGGTCGCAGGTTCAAATCCTGTCAGCCCGACACCGTACGCAGGGACTTTCCAAAACAGGGGAGTCCCTGCTGTCGTTTTCGGTCACAAAACGGTCACAGAAAAAGCCGAAAACATTTGTGGGCATCAAAAAGCCCGGTCGCACAGAGTGAGAAAGTCAGCCGATGTCGTACATGGCAGCAACCGACTCAGCAGCCGCTCGATCACGTTCTGATGACGCCGCAACGTACACATCGAGCGTGATCCGCACCGAAGAATGGCCTAATCGGGTCGCGACCTCTTTCACATCGGCACCACCATCGAGCGCGTGCCTGGCCCAAGCGTGCCGCAGCGCATGAAGCCGCAAGTCAGGCAAGCCCGCAGACTCTTTCAACCGCTTGAACGTGCGAGTGACAATGGCCGGGTGAACGAGCTCGCCGTGCGGCCAAGTAAACACGAAGTCACCCTCAGGCCAGTAGGTGCCGACCGCTAACCGTTCGGTTGCCTGCTGACGTTTCCAGTCCTTC
>NZ_CAXCAM010000050.1:0-18468 GCF_963980585.1 uncultured Ilumatobacter sp. | reverse complement strand
GTCACCACCACCAACGTCACCACCACCAACGTCACCACCACCAACGTCACCACCAGCACCGTCACCACCACCGTCGAAGAGGCCGAGCAGCAGTGAGCCGACTCCGTTGCCATCCTTGTGCACCCGGTAGCCCGGCACTGCGCACAGCGCAGTTCGCTGATGCTTGACCTTGACCAGCGCGCGCTTGCCCGGCTCGTAGGTGCCGTGCGCAGGCTTGGCAATAATGCCATCGAGCCCCGCCCCCTCGAAGCGGGCGAACCAGTCGTTGGCAATCGACCGGTCAGTGGTGGCCGGAGTGAGGTGGACGACACCGTTCGGCGCGAGCGCATCGACGAGCAGCGCGCGTCGCTCGGTCATTGGACGGTCGAGGAACGATTGATTGTCGCAGGCCAAGATGTCGAACGCGACGAACGCAGCGGGGGTCTCGGCTGCCAGCCGGTCAATCCGCGACTTTGCCGGATGGATCCGTTGCAGCAATCCATCGAAGTCGAGTCCGTTGCCCGCCACGTCGGCGACGACGATCTCGCCATCGATGATGCATCGGGCCGGCAACGCATCAAGGAGTGGCTGGGTCAATTCGGGGAAGTATCTCCCGAGTGGCTTGAGATTTCGACTGACCAGTTCGAGCCGATCACCGTCGCGAAAGACGACGCAGCGGAACCCGTCCCACTTCGGTTCGAAGATCCATCCGTCCCCGTCAGGGATCTTGCGTGCCAATTTCGCCAGCATCGGCTTGACGGGCGGCTGGATGGGAAGGTCGAACGCCACGTCTGCAGGTGCTCCTGACCCCGACGATTCATCCATGTGTGCATTCTTGCTTGTCGCACGGTCGCGCTAGGTTTCCGACCGTGAGCATGCAGGAAAAATTGGACGATCTCGCCGGGCGCCGCGAGGACGCACACAACGCTGGATCCCAACGGTCGATCGACCGCCAATACGAGAAGGGCAAGATGCTCGCTCGTGAGCGCATCGACTACTTCCTCGACGACGGCTCATTCCACGAACTCGACCTCCTTGCTCGCCACCGTGCCCAGGCATCGGGCCTCGAGGAGCGTCCGTACACCGACGGTGTGATCACGGGCTGGGGCACCGTCGACGGCCGCAAGGTGTTCGTGTTCTCCCAGGACTTCACCGTCTTCGGCGGCGCGCTCGGCGAAGTGTTCGCCGAGAAGATCCACAAGCTGATGGACCTGTCGCTGAAGGTCGGCGCACCGCTGATCGGCCTGAACGACGGCGCCGGCGCGCGCATCCAAGAGGGCGTGGTCAGCCTCGCGAGTTACGGAGGCATCTTCCACCGCAACGTGCGCGCCTCGGGCGTCGTGCCGCAAATTTCTGTCATCCTCGGCCCATGCGCCGGCGGGGCCGTCTACTCCCCGGCCATGACCGACTTCATCTTCATGGTCCGCGAGACCAGCCACATGTTCATCACCGGCCCTGACGTCGTCAAGACCGTCACCGGCGAAGACGTCACCCTGGAAGAGTTGGGTGGTGCAATGAGCCACGCAAGCAAGTCAGGCGTGGCCACGTTCGTCGCCGACGACGAAAAGTCCTGTCTCGACGACGTCCGCTTCCTGCTGTCCTTCCTCCCGGCAAACAACCTCGAAGAGCCCCCAGCCGAGGACTGCACCGACGACCCCGACCGAGACTGCCCCGAGCTGCGCGACATCCTGCCGGACAGCCCGAACCTGCCGTACGACATGATCGACGTCGTTCGTACCTGCGTCGACGACGGCGAGTTCTTCGAGTACTTCCCGCACTTTGCCAAATCGATCATCTGTGGCTTCGCCCGCATCGACGGTCGACCGGTCGGCGTCGTCGGTAATCAGCCGAAGGTTCTTGCCGGTGTCCTCGACATCGAGTCAGCTGAGAAAGCTGCTCGCTTCGTCCGCACCTGCGATGCGTTCAACATTCCGCTCATCACCTTCGTTGACGTGCCTGGCTTCCTGCCCGGTGTCGACCAGGAGTACGGCGGCATCATTCGCCACGGCGCCAAGCTGCTCTACGCCTACTGCGAGGCCACGGTGCCGCGCATCTCGGTCATCACCCGCAAGGCGTACGGCGGCGCGTACGTCGTGATGGACTCGAAGTCGATTGGCTCCGATCTCGCCTTCGCGTGGCCAACCGCCGAGCTGGCCGTGATGGGCCCGCAAGGTGCCGTTGAAATCGTGTACCGACGTGAACTGCAGCAGGCTGCCGACCCGGCTGCGCGGCGTGCCGAACTCGTCGCCGACTACACCGAAAAGTACGCCAACCCATACGCGGCCGCCGAGCGCGGTTATGTCGACGATGTGATCGACCCCGCTGACACACGGCGCAAGCTCGTCGCCGGACTGCGAATGCTGTCGACCAAGCGTGAGGAACTCCCGAGGCGCAAGCACGGCAACGTGCCACTGTGATCCGCTCAGGTTCATGAACAAGCCGGTGTCGTCGTCGCTCCCTCCGCCACCTGCTCCTCATCCAACTGGCGGTCCGCCGCCGCCGCCGCCACCGTCGTCAAGGCAACTGCCGCCGCCTGCGCCGCGAATCACGTCGTCCGACCTGAGCGATCTCCTCGGACAACTCGGTGACGGGACGCACGGCACAGACGGCACGCACGGCAGAGAGGTCGAACCGAGCGCGGCACGCAGCGATCCCCGCGACTTCGAACGCCCGAGGGCTGCCGCAACTGCGGTGATGGAATCGACAGGGACCATCAATTTCGATCCCGATCTTGCATCATTTGCCAGCCGTGCTGGCGGCTGGATGATCGACACGGTCATCACGACGCTCGCACTGCTCCCGGGGCTGCTCCTCTTGCTCGCCGGGTCCGGCATCGCACGGCTCCTCGCCCTGCCGCTCCTCGGGCTTGGGCTTGTGCTCGTCGCGTGGTCGTACACCGTTGCCGTTGCCCAGCATGGACAGTGGGTCGGCAACCGTCTCATGTCGACCACCGTGGTGAATGCGACGAATGGAGAGTTCGTCGATCGGCCGCACGCGTTCACGCGGTTCATCGTGCGCGCCGTGTTCTCCCCGATCTTCTTCGCAGGATTTGTGTTGGCATTCACCAACACGTCACGACGCACTTTCCATGATCAGACCGCCGAGACCGTGGTGATTCGACCGCGTCGCGCCAGTTGGTCAATCGACGAGGAGGGCGCGGAGAGCAATGGCACGTAGTGTGGCAACTGTGAGTGTGCCGTTCAGCGTGTCCGGGTCAACCGTCCCCACCGACGAAGAAGCTGCCGCGATCATGGCAGCGACCGAGGCACTGTGGCCGCGTGCGAGCGTGCTCGGCCCTGTCGCTGAGCCACGCAACACCGCGTGGCGGTTCAGCAGTCGGTCATGGGCGCGTCCGCTCCCGGTCCGTCGCCTGCGCCCCTGGCGCTGAGAGGCCAGCCGATCGGCGGCTGGTCTGGAACAATGGACAGATGACCGCTCCAATGGATCCACCGCCGCCGCCATCCGGATCAACCCCGCCACCGCCGCCGCCATCCGGATCGACCCCGCCGCCGCCCCCACCACCGTTGAGTGGCGGAGCACCTCCACCGCCGGCATACGGCGCAGCACCTCCGCCCGGATACCAGGCGTACTCGCCAAGTCCAATCGACGGCCACGAGCGCGCTGGCTTCGGGTCGCGCTTGGGTGGCTACTTGCTCGATGGCCTCCTGTATGGCCTGCTCATCGCTGCCTTCGCCATCCCCGGCGGCATCATCATCGGCAGCGCGTTCAGTAACTGCGTGAGCATCGGCGACGACGTCGTGTGCCCTGCTGGTGAGCCCAACGGAGGTCAGATCGCGCTCGGCGGGTTGCTGATCGCGGTCGGCTTCATCGTCGTCATCGTGTTGTACATCAGAGCGCTGGGCACGACAGGCCAGACCTGGGGCCGCAAGATCGCCGGCGTCAAGGTCGTCGGGGAACTGACCGGTGAGCCCATCGGGATCGGCAAGGCGCTCGGGCGTCAACTGTTTGCGTCGTTCATCTCGGGCCAGATCTTCTACCTCGGCTACCTGTGGATGCTGTGGGACGACAAGAAGCAGACGTGGCACGACAAGATCGTCAGTTCCGTCGTGATCAAGGTCTGAAGTTCTTCAACTGAAATGACCACCATCACCACCGTCGCCGATGACCTGATCGTGGCGCACGAGGGCACTCGAGTCGAGCGGCTCGAAGGGCTGGACCCCGACACCCAATACACCGTCGATGGCACCGTGGCCCGCACGCTGGCACGCCCGCCGGGCCAGCTGCTGGCACGCATCGCCACGGTCAACGACCTGCACTTCGGTGAACTGGAAGCCGGCCGTCTCGATGAGCACTCGACGGGGCCGGTGCAGCGAGTGCCGGATGGGGCCGAGCCGTACCCCGAGGTGATGAACCGAACGGCAGCGACGGAAATGCTCGCCATCGATCCCGTCGCGGTCATCGTGAAGGGTGACCTGTCAGTCGATGGGCGTCCCGAGGAATGGGCGGCGTTCGAAGCGTGCTACCGCGAGCCGTTTGGTAAACGACTGCACGTCGTGCGCGGCAATCACGACAGCTACCACCGCCAACAGCACTACGCCGGTGACTCGGTGATCGAGGTCGACGGACTGACGGTCGCATTGCTCGACACAACGATTCCGGGCGAGACCACCGGTCGGCTCGACCCTGAGCAGATCGATTGGCTCGACGCGGTGTGTGCCGCAAGCGACCAACCGGTGATGGCAATGGGACATCACCAACAATGGGTTGGTCAGCAGGGTGGTCGACGCAGCGACACGTACTTTGGACTGCATCCAGATGGCAGCGACCTGCTCGACCAACTGGCTGTCCGGCGTACCGATCTCATCGCATATACGGCTGGTCACACTCATCGCCACCGAGTGCGGATGATGAACGAGTCGCGTATTCCGACGATCGAGATCGGCTGCACCAAGGACTTTCCGGGAACATGGGCCGAGTACCGAGTGTACGAGGGCGGTGTGATGCAGGTCGTCCACCGCATGTCATCGCCAGAGGCATTGGATTGGAGTGAGTCGTGCCGCACGCTCTACGCCGCAGACGGTGTCGACTACGCGACGTATGCCCTCGGGCCATTGCACGAGCGTTGCTTCAACGTCGCCCTCCGATCCTGATCTGGCCGAGGTCCGTGCTCTCAGTTGCGGCCGGCGGTCACCGCAGCATGCAGGTCACCGTCGGTATGTGGTCGCTCGCTCTGGCATCTGCACCCTCATGAGACGAGCAGTCCAATGGCACAGGGTGCGAGGCCCAGGCCCACCAGTTGGTGCGACCGGATTCGTTTCTTGTTGATGATCCTGGGGAGCAGAACCGCGACCACCGGGTAGAGGGCGGCGAGCGCAGCGCCAACGCTGAGCAGTCCGATCCGGGCGGAAATGACAAAGAAGACGGCCGCCGCTGCGTCGAGCAGGCCGGCCAGCACCACAGTCATCCGGGACCCACGCTCGGGCAACAATGCCGTGGTGCTCGCCAGGGCGATCAGCGTGAACATCACGATTGGTACAGCGTGTCATCGGCCTTCGACGACAACGGAGCCGTCTCCCAACGTGCCATTGGGCCCTTTCGGAGCATCACGGGCCGCGACGTAGCGTGACAGCGTGGCCTTCACCTTGAGATTTCACAGTCAGCAACACCCCCGAGTCAGCAACGTTCGGCCCGGGACGACTCACAAGCGAATCACACGATCCGCGTTGCTGCTGGCATCCCTCCCGCTGGTGATGCTCTCGGCCTGCGGATCTGACGACACCGACGACGACTCCATCGATGCGTTGTCGCCCGACGATGTCTCGCAAACCGTCCAGTTCACGGCCACTGAGTACGAGTTCGGTGCCGATGCCTCGACCACAATCGTTGCTGGTGAGGTCGTCCGGTTCCGGCTGACCAACGTCGGCGAACTCGATCACGAGATGCGCGTGCTCGATGAAAATGGCCGCCTGATCGATCAGATCGAGCGGCTCGCGCCGGGCGCATCCGGCGATGTCCTGCTGCAGTTCGAGAGCGCAGGTCAATATCAGCTGATCTGCGACATCGACGATCACCTCACTCGCGGCCAGCGAGCGATCTTCTCAATCGAGGAACCGGTCAGCGATTGATCGTGCCGGCGGGAGTTCGGCCGGCACCAAGTTCGGCAACGCTGGCAGCGATCACCGGTGCTGCGGTCACCGGGTCAGAACGGCCCGCAACATGGGGAGTCACGACCACCTTGGGGTGACGCCACAGCGGCGAGTCGGCCTCGAGCGGCTCAGAGTCGAACACGTCGAGCACCGCCGCGCGCAGCTCGCCGTCGAGTGCTCCGATCAACGCCGCGGTGTCCACCGTGGCGCCGCGGCCAACGTTGATCAATACCCCATCACCGAGTGCGGTCAGTTCAGGCGCGCCGATGATGCCCCGGGTGGCATCGCTGAGCGGAACGAGATCGACCACCACGTCGCAGTCTCGGAAGAAGTCCTCGAGCGGACGATCGTGGGCCGAACGCGACCATCCCACCGTGGCAAATCCATGCCCGGCACACGTCGACAGGACGGTGCTGCCGATCGCGCCCGCGCCGAGGACGCCGACCGTGAACTCGCGGGCGAAGATCGGTGTCAATTCACTCCGCCAGGTCGCCGTCGCTTGCATTGCGGCGTAGCGGTCGAAGTCGCGCTGGAAGTGAATGACCCAACTGAGGACGTAGAGCGCGATGTCGTCGGCCATCGCCGGATCAATCAAGCGCACGACCGGGACATCCGGCAGGCTGCTGAGCTCAAGGTGGTCGTAGCCCGCACCCAACATGAGGATCGCCTCGAGGTTGGTGTACGTCGTTAACCGCTGAGTCGGGAGTCGCCACATCGCCACGTGGGTGACGGAGTCGGGTGCGACCTCGGCGGTGACATGACGCACGTCGAAGTGGGGGAGTGCCGCAGCGAGATGAGCGACCCACGCGCCGTCATCGATTCCCTCCACCACCATCACGCTCACCTCGGCTACCAGCTCGGCGCGAACTTCGCCGCGAGCGACGCCAGGCGATATGCCCGTTCCGCTCCGCCGGCGGTGTTGTCGTCGCGGAGTGCGTTCGTCGCGATGCGAAGTACCGCACCCATGGTCGCGTCACTGCGTGTCGCGAGACGCAGCGCCGGTTTCAAGATGGCAGGCCGTCCGAGGAATCGTGCAGAGAGCCGGCCGACCTTGCGGTATGCCTCGACTTCTTCGGCAACGACGACGGGATACCGCTGCAACGTGGTCGAGTTGCCAGTGGTCAGCGCCTCGTCCAACACGTCGGCAGCAAGACGGCCGCCCATCAACGCTGCATCGATGCCATCACCACTGAACGGATTGGCCGCCCCCGCTGCATCGCCGACGACCAAGAACGTGGGCCCCATCTTCGGGCCGACCGACCCGCCGATGGGCAACCGGAGACGCGTCGGGGGTTTGAGCGACTGAGTCGGGTCGAGGCCCCAATCCGCCGCGACATGTTCAGAGAACGCGGTCAACAGCTTGAGTGTGTTGAGACCCTTGATGTCGCGATAGCTCGACAGAACGCCGACGCCGACGTTGACGTTGCCGTCTCCCATCGGTGTCACCCATCCGTACCCGGCGACTGGGTTGCCGTGCGGATCGGAGAGGCCGAGCGAGGTCTCAACCCAGGCGTCGCGGTGGCGTGGCGATGAAAAATAGG
Organism: uncultured Ilumatobacter sp.; assembly: GCF_963980585.1. Lineage (NCBI taxonomy): Bacteria > Bacillati > Actinomycetota > Acidimicrobiia > Acidimicrobiales > Ilumatobacteraceae > Ilumatobacter > uncultured Ilumatobacter sp. The sequence goes on along the minus strand of NZ_CAXCAM010000050.1, from coordinate 10,841 downwards.
TGCGCGCTGCAATCGCGTACGGCCAACGGCGTTGGCGACTTGTACCGAGCACTCGACCGAATCGACTGCTTGCACCATCGGCAACGACAATGAACCGAGCGGTCACGTTGCGGACCGTGCCGTCGACCAGCGTCATCATGGCGCCGCGTACAAACCCGCGATCCGAGATCGGCGCCGTGGCTTCGTGGCCCATCAAGACGGTTGCGCCGGCGTCTCGAGCACGGCGGCGGAGTTGTTCGTCAAGCGTGTCGCGGCGGATGACCACGGCATGGTCCGGCATGTCGTGGTGTTCGGGCCAAGGAGCATCCGCACGTTGGCGTCTGTACACCATCCGGACGCCCTGAATTGCGTGGCCGCCGAACGACATCGGGTCGATATCGAGCCGGCTGAGCTCAGCGACAGCACGCGGTGACAGCAGATCACCGCACGACTTGTGACGGCCTTCGGCGCGCTTCTCGACGAGGGTGACGTCGTGGCCCGCGTGCGCAAGTCGCGCTGCGACGGCGGACCCCGCCGGGCCGCCACCGATGACGAGGACGTCGGTGGAGAGAGGATCAGCGCTCAGGGGCATCGATGACAGTCTGGCCGGACGCGACCTTCATCGTGACGCATGACGAACGCATCTTGTTCATTGCGCACGCCGTACGGCGTGCGGGTTCACTCGCCAGAGGCGCCAGGCCGACCGGCAACGGGAGCCGGACCGACCGGAACGACGATCACGGTTTCGCCGTTGACGTCGAACTCTTCTGCTTCTTCCAGAGCGAGGAGATCGAGTTCGCCGGATTCGACTGCTTCGAACACCGGGGCCTCGCCTGAGCACCATGCTTCATACTCCGCTGCGTACTCTTCGCTGGTCGGGTCGGCGCCGCCCAGCGTGTAGCGCTCGTGGCAGATCACTTCGACGATTTCGTAGGCGGACAGCTGTCCGCCAAATCCAGGCATGACACCTTGTTCGCCGGTGAGATGCGGGCCACCCTCGCGATCGGGATTGCCATAGACCTCAACGCCGGCAAGGTTGTACTGCTCGGTGCCGTAGTACACGTAGCGAACCTGGTCCTCGATGTTGGGGAAGGTCTTGAGGACTTCGCCCTCGGTGAAGGCGTAGCCGACGCCGCCACCGCCACCGCCGCCATGGCAACTGGCGCAGTTGCCGTAGATTTCGGCACCGGCCGCGAGTGGCCCCTCAGAAACTTCGCCGCCTTCGGTCAAGGCCCGGACGTACACGAAGCCCCAGACCGGCATCAGCGACAGCGTCGCCATTGCCCAGAACGGCACCTTGCGACGCTGCTTGGCGGCGACGACGTAATGCGGGTCCGGCTTGGCCGGCTTCGGTGCTGCGGGTTCGGCGGATGCGGTTCGCCCGGCCGGACCGCTCGGTGGCGGTGGTGCCGCAGCCGGCGTTGCCGATGCTGACTTCTCGACCGCTGTTGCCGGAGCGTCTGCAGCGGGGGCTGCATCGCCACCCTGACCAATCGCGTCGCGCCGTTCGCGCGACCGCTTCAGGAGATGTTCGGGGATCTCAGTCACTGTGCAGATGATAGATGGACAAGACCCGCTCGCGTGAATCCATCCGCAATCTCTCTGTGTTCGTGAGGTGTGACTCTGGTCGGCGCTCGATCGCACGTCGGGCCGTGTCGAACCATACGGTCCGAACTCCCGAGTTCGTGCACTTTCGCACAACCTGGCGCGCGCGTCACACTTGCGTGCCAGACTTCTCTCAAGCTTCTCGGGTGAGTAAGGTTCGTGATTGGATTCACGAGTGACCTTGCGGCGCTCGTGTTCCAGACAACGAACTGATGGCGCCAGCTGACCGGCGCTCGAATGACTTCTCGAAACAACCAGACGAAACGGATGCAACAACTGCGATGATCGCCATTGATGTCTTGAAATGGCCTGGTGTCAACCAGGCGTTCATCGTGTCTCTTGTGGCGGCCCTCGGCCTGTCGCTGGCAGTCATTCCGTATGGAAAGCGCCGCCCGCAGGGCAAGTCGGTCACCTGGGGCGAGGCAATGATTGGGAGCACGTATGCGTTTGGAGTGCTCTTCTTGACCTACGGCATCCTGCCGCACCAGTGGATTGACCACGCTGACAAGAACCTCGGGTGGAGCAAAGACAAGCTGCTGATCGGCTGGGGAGGTTTCCTCAAGCCTGTATCGCAAGGCGGTTGGAACCCGATCACATTGCAGTACGAGGCGCTCCGCGACATCGTTGTGGTGTTGCTCCACGCCGTTTTCTTCGGTCTGAACATCTTCCTCGCTGTCTGGTGGCAGAACCGCTACAAGGAAACCCAGACCGCACTGCCCACGTCCACCTACGGTCGTCCCCTGGTCAAGAAGGCCTGACCGACGATGCCTGCTCCCCGATTCGACGCACGGACCGTCTCTGCACTGTCTGACGTGATCGATCTCCCGAACGCAACCCTGGAGCGCAGCCTGCGTGGCTGCGAGACGCAGTAATGGCCAAGACTGACGCCAATCCGCCGATGATGCCGTTCACTGACGATTACTCGTTGGTGGAAGTCGACGCCGACTACCTGAGCAAGGCCGTCAAGCCAAAGCAGTTCATTCACATCGACCAAACCGAGTGCATTGCCTGTGAGGGCTGCGTCGACATCTGTCCGTGGAAGTGCATCCACATGGTCAACACGTCGGCAGTGTCCGAAGCCATCGGAACCGAGCAGCCGGGGACGGACCCGTCCGATGCCTTCATGTTCACGATCGACGACGACATCTGCACGCGCTGCGCACTCTGCGTCGACCGCTGCCCGACCGGGGTCATCATCCTCGGCAAAGCCGGTGCCGCGACGGCAGCCGGCGACTATCACATGCGTACCAACAACCATGGCTACGGCTATGGGATGAGGCTCTGAGAGAGATTCATGTCAAAGACGATTGACGATAAACCACGCCCAACGGTGAAGGACCGCCTCAACTCGGCGGTCGATGCAACGCAGGGCAGCCAGGCCTGGAGTTCGATCTTCCGCCCGGGTTCGATCTTCCGGAAGGGCTACACCGACAGCCCGCGTAACCGCAGCTACGTCATTATGAACTCGGTGCTGTACCACTTGCACCCCGTCAAGGTGAAGCGCCACGCGGTGAAGGTCAGCTACACACTCTGCCTCGGCGGTTTGAGTTTCTTCCTTTTCATCCTGCTCACGGTGACCGGCATCTTCTTGATGTTCTTCTACCGTCCGGAAGCAACGGCGGCCTGGAACGACATCCAGAACCTCCAGACCTCGGTCACCTTCGGTCTGCTGGTCAGAAACATGCACAGATGGGGAGCCCACTTGATGGTGCTTGCCGTGTTCTTGCACATGGCCCGCGTGTTCTACCACGGCGCCTACAAGCCGCCCCGTGAGTTCAACTGGGTGATCGGCGTGATCTTGCTGACCTTGACACTGCTGCTGTCGTTCACCGGCTACTTGTTGCCGTGGGATCAGTTGGCGCTTTGGGCGGTCACCGTGGGTACGAACATGATGGGCTACACGCCAGTGTTCGGAAACGAGGTCAGATTCGTCTTGCTTGGTGGTGCCGAAATCGGCTCCGAAACGCTGCTGCGATGGTATGTGCTGCACGTGTTGTTCCTGCCGTTCGTCATCGTGATCTTCATGGCGATCCACTTCTGGCGGGTGCGTAAAGACGGCGGTATTTCGGGTCCGTTGTGATCTGAACTACGGCCCGTTGAGAATTCCGATGTTGAATGTCTGTACGAGAGAGCGAGAGCCAATGACTGAGCCAAAGAATGAGGTGGTGACCTCATGACCGAGATCCCCGAACATCTGCTCAAGCGGGCCCAGGCGGCCCGCGAGAAGTCAGCTGAACCTGCCGCCGAGCCGGCAGCAGAGCCGGCCGCCGCGCCTGCCGGCGATTCGCGTATTCCCGAAGCACTCCTCAAGCGCAGCCAGGCGGCCAAAGCGTCCAAGGCTGGCGGCGAAGCAGACGCAGCCGAAACCGGTGGTGGCGTTGCGCTTGCCGAGAAGGTCGGCGCCGTTGTCGCGGCGGCACCCGCCGCTGCTGGCGTGCCCGTTGGTGGAGGCCCGGGGGGTCACACCCAGCGGCTCCTCACCGTCGTCAAGTCGGGCTCGATTCAAGACGTGAAGGCAACACCCGTGGACAAGGTCCACACCTGGCCGCATCTGCTCGCAGCGGAGTTCGTTGCGGCGCTCGCCTGCACCGCATTTACGTTCATCTTCTCGATCTTTGTCAACGCACCGTTGCTCCAGCTCGCGAACACGAACGCCACGCCGAACCCGTCGAAGGCGCCCTGGTACTTCCTCGGTCTGCAGGAACTTCTCACGATGTTCCACCCGATGGTGGCTGGCGTGACACTGCCCGGCGTCGGCATCATTTTCTTGATCCTCACGCCGTATCTCGACCGCAACCCGTCGAACAAGCCCGAGGATCGCAAGTTCGTCATCTCGATCATGACCGTGCACCTGATGTTCTGGGCCGTGCTCGTGATGATCGGTTCGTTCTTCCGTGGCCCCGGCTTCAACTTCGTGTTGCCATGGGTCGACGGCCTGTTCTTCGAGCTCTGAGTAGCTCGACCTCCATCCAAACGGCTCACTGAGACGAATAAAGAAGTAGTAGAGAGACAGCAAAGGAGTACCCCCCCATGAGTACCGCAGCAGTCATAACCATCGCCATCGGCGCCGTCGTCGTGCTCGGCGCCATTTCGTTCCTCACCCTCGCCCGTCGATCCGACGTGCGCGGTGCAGGGGCGTTGTCCGGCGAAGCCGTCAAGCGTGACACAACGCGTCGGAACGAGGCCAAGAAGCAAGGCCGTATCGCCGCCGAAGAAGCAGCGACCCGCACGGCCGCCGACGCCGAAGCAGAGGGTGTCGAAGCCCGAACGCCGAGCAAAGAGCTGGTCAGCGTCGGTGCCGAGGACAACAGCCTCGTGCCGTGGACACCGCCGGACCCCGAGGCCATCGGTGTCTCGCGTCGGCAGTTCTTCAACCGCGCCACGGTCACTCTGATGAGCGCCGGAATTGGTGCCTTCGCTGCGGCGGCCTTCGTTGGCTTCCTCTGGCCGTCTGGTACCGGTGGTTTCGGCGGCGCCGTTGGCGTGGGCAAGCTCGGAGCCATCAAGGCCGGCATCAAGCAGGGCGGTGGATTCTTCTACGTGCCTGAGGCCAAGTCATGGATCACGGCCTATCCAGCCGAAGCTTTGCCAGCTGCCGAGACGATCTATCCGGAGAACGTCCTTGTTGCGATGCGCCAGGGAATCGTTGTCCTCAGCCAGAAGTGCCCGCACCTCGGCTGTCGAGTACCTGAATGTAAGACAAGCCAGTGGTTCGAGTGCCAGTGCCACGGTTCGCAATACAACCGGGTCGGCGAGAAGAAGGGCGGCCCCGCCCCGCGCGGCATGGACCGTTTCCCAGCGACCATTTCACCCACCGAGGACGTCACCATCGACACGGGTACGACCGTCACGGGTCCCGCGATCGGTGTGAACACCACCGGCCAAGAAGCAGAGGGCCCGCACTGCACGGGCGGAGACGAACACTGATGACGCCTGTCCTTTCCGCTGCGCTGTCGACTCCGGTGATGCTCGGCTCCACCACCACCAATATCGCTGTGCTCAGCGTCGTGATCATCGCCATCGGATGGGTGGTGTACGGCATCTTCAATGTGGTCGCCGGCCGCAAGGAAGTCGGCTCGGAAATCGAGCTTGCTGCCAACCGCAAGGAGTACTACGACGACGAGACCCTCGAAGGCTCTCGCCTCGAACGGGTCCAACTGTTCGGCGTGCTCTTGCTCGTCCTCATCGTGATCGGGCTCCCGGTTGTCTGGATCCTCGAGCCTGGTCGCCAAGAAGGCGCGGCGCTCGGCTGGAACAACCGTTATGCCAGCTGGGGTTCGCAGCTGTTCGCCCCGACTGCCGAGGGCGGCTTCAACTGCGCTGGGTGCCACGGTGGCATGGGCGCCGTCGGCGGCGAAGCGCCGTTCACCGTGACCGACCAGCTCACCGGTGAGATCACCGCAGTGAACTGGAAGGCTCCTGCCCTCAACACCATCTACTACCGGTTTGACGTAGACGAAGTTCGGTTCATTCTGAACTACGGCCGGCCGTTCTCACCGATGTCGCCGTGGGGACTCATCGGCGGCGGTCCGATGAACACTCAGCAAATCGACAACGTGCTCGAGTATCTGAAATCGATCCAGCTGCCGCGCACCGAGTGTGGGCCTGGTGAGGTCGAAGCTGCTGATTTCTACGGTCAGGAACTCTGCCAGAGCGGCACGGTGCCGACGGATATCGCCGACGACATTCAGGCATCAATCGACGCCGCTGTCGCATCAGGCGAAGCAAGCAGCACTGGTGAAGCAATCTTCAACCTCGAGCTGGGCTCGGGCGCATACAGCTGCGCACGCTGCCACACGCAAGGTTGGAGCTACGGCGATCCAGGCGAGACCGGTCAGGGCGCCTACGGGTGGAACCTCACCGGTGGCTCAACCAACAGCCATTTCAACAACGAGTCGGACATGATCGAGTTCATCAAGAACGGCTCCGAGTTCGGCAAGGTCTATGGCAACCAAGGCCAAGGCAGTGGACGTATGCCAGGATTCGGGGCATTGCTCACCGATGAGCAAATTGAAGCCGTCGTCGAATACGTACGGAGTTTGTGAGCAACATGTCGCTGTTGGCAATTGGATGGGAGCCAGAACTTCGCGGTTTGCTCACCGTCATCATGGGTGTCGTCGTGCTGATGGGCAGCATCTACATGATCTTGGCGACCAACATCGGGTCGCGCCTGTCGTTCTTGGTGACGCTCACCGGTCTGATGGGCTGGATGATGCTGATGGGCCTGACCTGGTGGATTTACGGCATCGGTCTCAAGGGGCCTGAGCCGTCATGGGCCGCGATTCCCGGTCGGACCATCATTCAGGACGTGCCAGCACTGCGCTCAGCAGGTGCCCTCGAGTCGTTGCCGAATGGCTACGAAGACGCTGATCCGGGCGAACTGCACGAGCTCGTGGCCGAAGAGTTCCTCTCCGAGGGATATATCCGGATCGACCAGGACAACCCGGCCTACGGCCAGGCACAGGCCGCGGCGAGCGAGTTCATCGAAGAAGATGGCGCGCTCACCGCCGGGCAGTACGAAGTCACCGATGTGTTCGATGTTGGCGGCGAGCGCTATCCGCTCATTGCGAACAACGAATCGCTCGACTTCGTGGCGTTCTTCCACACGCCGCACTACACCGTGGTCGAAGTCTCCCCGTTGGTGCCGGTGCGGACCGAGCCCGGTCGAGCGCCCGCTACGGCCGAGATCGACGACGAGGCGCAGAAGCAGTACGTGTACATGGTTCGCGATCTCGGTGCCAAACGTCAACCGGCTGTGGTCCTCACCATCGGCGGCGGCGCGATCTTCCTCGCACTGTGCTACCTCCTGCATCGCCGTGAGCGAATCTTGAAGCACAACCTCTCCTCCGCAGTCGCGACGGCCTGACCCATGGGGCAGTACCTACCCGTCGTGATGCTGATGATCCTGGCGATCATCTTTGGGGGGCTGAGCTTCACGGCATCGCGTCTCCTTGCACCGCGTCGGCCCTCGACGGCCAAAGAGGCGCCGTACGAGTGCGGCATTGTGCCGACACGTGAGCCCCCAGAGCGCTTCCCGGTCAGCTTCTACATCGTTGCGATGTTGTTCATCATGTTCGACATCGAAATCATCTTCGTGTACCCGTATGCGGTCAACCGTGACGGTCTCGGGTACTACGGCTTCTGGGCGATCCTCGCGTTCTCGGTGATCTTCTTCCTCACCTTCGTGTACGAAGTGGCCCGGGGCGGCCTCGACTGGGGCCCAATCCAGAAGTACCGCAGTCTCGAGGCTGACGCCGCCATGGTGTCGCCCGAACGCACGGCCGCTTCGACGATCCGTCGGGTCGGTGCCGAGGGACGACTTCCCGATGGCGACAGCTCCGGCATCGAAGCCGCGTAACCTCCCCATAGCAGACCCAGGGACTCACCAGACCCTGACATCCAGCCGCACTTCGTAAGGGAATCACAACATGGGCATCGTCAACGATGTGCTCGACGATGGACTCGGCGGGCTCACACACAACGTCATCACCGGCAAGGTCGAAGACCTGGTCAATTGGTCGCGCTCACGCTCGTCGTGGCCGGCCTCTTTCGGGCTGGCTTGCTGCGCAATCGAGATGATGGCCACGGGAGCCGCGCACTACGACATTTCGCGCTTTGGCATGGAAGTGTTCCGCGCGTCGCCGCGTCAGGCCGACATTATGATCGTCGCCGGACGCGTGAGCCAGAAGATGGCACCGGTGCTCCGTCAGGTGTACGACCAGATGATGGAGCCCAAGTGGGTCATCTCGATGGGCGTCTGCGCGAGCTCGGGTGGCATGTTCAACAATTACGCCATCGTGCAAGGCGTCGACCAGATCGTTCCGGTCGATGTCTATGCCCCGGGTTGCCCGCCGACGCCAGAAACGCTGATCCACGCGATCGAGACACTGCATGGGCTGATCGAGACCAACGAGATCATGAAGCGCCGTGCCGAGACCGGTGCCGGCGCCAACGTGCACGTGGAACACATCGAAGGTGGCACCACGCCCGTCCTGCTCGGAGTCAAGGGATGAGCGACGATCAGACCGCCGCCGAGACTCCTGACGCGGCGGAGGATGCAACGCCCATGATCCACGGCTGCCCGGTCAGTGACTCCCTCGGCCAAGAAGTCATCCACGCGTCCGTCGAGCAGTATCTCGACGTCGTCAAGGCGCTCGACGACGAGGGCTACACGATGTGCGTCGATCTCTGTGGCGTCGACTACCTCGACTTCATGGGGCGATCGCTGCCCGACGGCATCGGCGCGGAGCGCTTCGAAGTGGTCGTCAACCTGCTTGACCTCAGCAATCGTCGACGCACTCGCATCCGCGTGCAGGTGCCCGAGGCTGCGCCGGTCGTGGCTTCGTTGTTCGATCTGTACCCCGGCACTGAAGCCATGGAACGCGAGTGCTTCGACATGTTCGGCATCGAGTTTGCCGATCATCCGGACCTCACGCGCATCCTCATGCCCGAGGACTGGGACGGGCACCCGCTGCGCAAGGACTATGAAGTGGGCCGCATCCCGGTTCAGTTCAAGGGAGCGAACGCCTGATGAGCATCACCGACGACGCTGAGACAGCCACGAACTCCGACGAGCTCACGCCAACGACGTTGACCGGAGCCGAAGTTGCCGCCGCCGGTATCGACCTCGCCGTCGAGACACCAGACCCCGGCACGAACTATCACCTGTTCGTTGCCGGCACCGACGAAGGGGCGCAAACCCTCAAGCCCCGCAGCCAAACCACTGCGCGTGAGCTCATGCGCGAGGTCGGTTCCGTCCTGCGCATGAGCGAGGCCGAAGCCGCCAACCTCGGCGAGCTTCCCGAGGACCCCGAAGAAGATCAGACGATGATCATCAACATGGGTCCCCAGCACCCATCGACGCACGGCGTGCTCCGGTTGATGCTCGAATTACAGGGCGAGACCGTTCTGCGATGCAAGCCGATCATCGGCTACCTCCACACCGGCATGGAGAAGACCGGCGAGCAGCTCACCTACATGCAGGGCGGGACGAACGTCACGCGCATGGACTACTTGAGCCCGCTCAACAACGAGCTTGTGTTCTCGATGGCGACCGAAAAATTGCTCGGAATCGACGGCGACATTCCCGAGCGAGCCGTGTGGATTCGCATGCTGCTGTCTGAGCTCAACCGCATGTCGAGCCATCTGCTGTTCATGGCGACCAACGGGATGGACCTCGGCGCCGTATCGATGATGATTTACGGCTGGCGTGAGCGCGAAGAGGTGTTGCGGTTCTTCCAAGAGGTCACTGGCCTCCGCATGAATCACAACTACATCCGTCCGGGTGGCCTCGCAGCCGATCTTCCGGCCGGTTGGCGTGATGGCGTCCTGCGAATTCTCGATCTCCTGCCGCCTCGTCTCGATGAGTACGACACGTTGATGACCGGTCAGCCGATCTGGCGGGAACGTCTGCAAGGCGTCGGTGTCATCACGCCGAGCGAAGCGCTTGCACTCGGGGCAACCGGGCCCATCTTGCGTTCCACCGGTGTCGAGTGGGACCTCCGCCGCGATCAGCCGTACATGCACTACGACGAACTCGACTTCGACGTCGTCGTCGGCTCGTACGGCGATGCATTCGACCGGTACGCAATCCGGCTCGCCGAGATCCGTGAGTCGATGGAACTGGTCCGCCAGATTGTCGAGCGCATCCCGGAGGGCGACTACCGGATTCAGAACAAGAAGGTGACCCCGCCGCCGCGGGCTCGGATCGACGAGTCGATGGAAGCGCTCATTCACCACTTCAAGATCTTCACCGAGGGCTTCAAAGTGCCCGAGGGCGAGGTGTACGTCGCGCTCGAGAGCCCGCGCGGTGAGCTGGGCTGCTACATCGCGTCCGACGGTGGACCAAACCCGTATCGCATTCACATGCGCGATTCGTCGTTCGTCAACATCCAGTGCCTGCCGCACATGATGCGCGGCGGACTGGTCGCCGATGCGGTGGCCATCATCTCCTCGGTTGATCCGGTGCTCGGCGGCGTCGACCGATGAAGCACGTCATGTTTGCCGCGCGGATGGTCCTGAAAGTCGGCGTCGACCGATGACACCCCGTTCCGTTGCTCGGGGCACGGCCGCGCTCGTCGCGCTGGTCGTGTTCGGTGCTGCCTGCTCGGCTGGCGATGATGTCGCTGGGGTCAGCGTTCTCACCGACACCGCCGACACTGGATCTGCCAACTCCGCCGTCGTGGAGACCGCTGTGCCAGCGCCGACCGACATCGAATCAGCCGACACCGAATCAGCCGACACCGAATCAGCCGACA
>NZ_CAXCAM010000049.1:0-19810 GCF_963980585.1 uncultured Ilumatobacter sp. | reverse complement strand
GCTGCTGAAGTAGTTGCGATCCTCGATGAGTGGATCGCCGACGATGCTCCACGGCTCGACGCCGACAACAACGGCGACCATGACAGCCCCGGACCGCTGATCTTCGATGCCGTCTTCGATCCAATCGCTGCAGCGGTTAGCGAGCCGGTACTCGGTGAGGCTCTCACGGACGCCCGACGTGGCATCAACGACGAAAGCCTGATCGACAAGGACCTTCGTGCGTTGCTCGGCGAGCCGGTCGACGGCCCGTTTGGGGTGCAGTACTGCGGGTCCGGTGACATCGACACCTGTCGTGATGCGCTGTGGACAGCAATCGACACAGCAGCGACCGAAGTCGCCGCTGAACGCGGCGATGACCCGACCACCTGGTTGAGCGAAGGACAGCGGCTGACGTTCGCACCCGGATTGATCGACGACGATTTCCGCGCTACGAACCGGCCGACCTTCCAGCAGGTGATCGAGTTCGCTCCACCCGGCAACTAAACACAACGGTTGACAGTTTCGTCAGCTCAACTATCGATCGTGCTGCTACCGCTCACGCACCGTGAGCACGGCCCGGGCACGCCCGGACGGAGTAGCTCATCGCGCCGTGCTTGCTCGGCGGCCAGATCGCAGTGAAGGCCGGCGACCTGTCCGAAGATCTCAGGTGAGTTATGCCGCTGGTCGCCCAGATCTGCGCGAACGTCAATGAGTTCGTCGGTGGCGTCTGTGTCGCGGCCAGCACCGGCGTTCATTCACACCGGTTGAAGACCGTCAACAAATCGGCTATCGACTCGCAGGGTTTACTCCGCTATGGTTGCCTGACGTTGGCCGTCGGGGGACGGTCCAAAAAATGGGGGTTTTGAATGCCGATCGAGTCATCGGGTCAAAGTGCGGGTAACCCGCGCATGTACGAACTCATTGCTGACACCCCGAAGGAAGGCGACAGCCCGACCGTGTGGGCGTGGCCGCATCTCATCGACCATCTGAAGGTGGCAGGCCAACCCGTCCAGGGGCCGTGGCCGCCACACCAGCAACGACGGCCAGACCCCGACCCGGACGGGATGCCCCGCGCTGTTCCGGACCCTGAGGGTTTCTAGGTCCTCAGCTTCTTCGCCCATTCGCAGAACAGGAATCGAGTCCGGATATGTATCCATCCCGCTTTAACTATGAAGCACCGACGTCGCTCGCCGAGGCGATTCAGATCCTCAGGTCGACCGACGATGCCAAAGTGCTTGCCGGCGGTCAGAGCCTCATCCCAATGATGAAGCTGCGCTTCGCTAGCCCGGCGACGTTGGTTGACATCAACAACATCCCCGGTCTCGACTTGCACGGAGCCGACGCCGACGGCACCTACCGCATTGGCGCACTGTGCCGTCACGCCCAGCTCGAGAAGTCGACGACGCTCGGCGACCATCAGCCGACCATCGCTGCCGCCGCGCCGCTGGTCGCCGACCCGATCGTACGTACTCGTGGCACGTTCGTCGGCTCGGTCTGCCATGCCGACCCGCAAGGCGACTGGGCATCGTGCATGGTTGCCCTCGATGGCTCAGTCACCGCTGTCGGCCCGAACGGCAGCCGATCGATTCCTGTGAAGGAACTCGTCTCTGGCCCATTCCAAACCATTCTGAGCCGCGACGAGATCGCGACCGAAGCCGTGATTGAACCGGCGCAAGGCACCCGCGTCGGTGGGTACCTCAAGTTGGAGCGACGAGTCGGTGATTTCGCGACTGCCGGCGTGGCCATTGCGTTGGAGATGTCCGGCGACAGCGTTACTAAGGCCGGCATCGGGCTGACCGGTGTTGGTTCCCAAACCGTCGACGCGAGCGACGCTGCTGCGGCCCTCGTCGGTTCGCGCCTCGACGCCGAATCTATTGCGAACGCGGCACGCCTGGCTGCTGAGATCTCCAAACCTCGATCTGACCATCGAGGGAGCGCCGACTACAAACGTCACGTGGTGTCGACCTTCGTGAGCCGAATCCTTGCCAACGTCCAACGATCAGAACAGCAGGTGGCCTGACATGACCAGCCTTTTCGAAGAAGTAGCAGTTACGACCGACGACAACGTCGCCGTTACACGAGTCAACGTGCGCGTGAATGGCGAGCGGCGCGCCGCCGACGTCGAGCCCCGCCTGCTGCTGGCACACTTGCTGCGCAACGGCTTCCGTTTAACAGGCACCCACACCGGTTGCGACACAACGAACTGCGGAGCGTGCACCGTGCTGCTCGACGGCCAACCGGTGAAGAGCTGCACGGTCTTTGCTGTGCAGGCCAACAATCACGACGTCACCACCGTTGAGGGTTTGGCAACTGCTAGCGAACTGCATCCAATCCAAGAGGGCTTCAAAGATGAGCACGGACTGCAATGCGGTTTCTGCACGCCGGGGATGATGCTCAGCGCAAAAGCGTTGCTCGACGAGAACCCTGACCCCACCGAAGACGAAGTCCGGTGGGCGCTGTCGGGAAACCTTTGCCGTTGCACCGGATATCAGAACATCGTAAAAGCCGTGCTCTGGGCTGCGCAGAAGATGCGTGGTGACGCGCCGCCGCAAATCGAAGAAGAAGGAAACTGAGCGTGACACTCGACGAGATCAAAATCGGAGGCCTCGGGGCAAGTCGGCGCCGGGTCGAGGACAACCGTTTCATCCGCGGGACAGGAAACTACGTCGACGACGTGGTCCTGCCCGGCATGTTGTACATGGAGATCCTGCGCAGCCCCTTGGCACACGCGAAGATCACCTCGATCGACACCAGTGCGGCGTACGCAATACCTGGTGTCCGCATGGTGATGACCGGCGAAATGATGGCCGCGCGCAACCTTGCATGGATGCCAACGCTGTCGTATGACACGCAAGCAGTACTGGCAACTGACAAGGTTCGGTTCCAGGGCCAAGAGGTCTGTGCTGTCATCGCCGACGACCCCTACATCGCACGAGATGGCGTCGAAGCGATCGTTGTCAAATACGAACCGCTACCGCCAGTCGTCAACCCTGAGCAGGCTCTCGCTCCCGGCGCGCCGCTCATCCGCGACGACAAAGTCAATCAGCATGACAACGTCGTGTTCGACTGGGAAGTCGGAGATCGAGATGGCACCGACCAGGCCTTCGCGAACGCTGACCTGATCTCTGAAATCGACATGCACTACCCGCGTTCGCATCCGTCGCCGATCGAGACCTGCGGATCGATTGCCGACTACGACCGGGCCACCTCCAAGCTCACCGTTTACATGACGTCGCAGGCACCGCACATCATCCGCGCAGCAGTTTCGCTCGTCGCCGAGATCCCCGAGCACATGATCCGGATCATCGCCCCCGACCTCGGTGGAGGCTTCGGCAACAAGGTCCCCGTGTATCCCGGCTACGTTGCGTCGATTCTTGCGTCAATTCTGCTCGAGCGACCTGTCAAGTGGATCGAGGACAAGACCAGCAACCTGATCTCCACCGGGTTTGGGCGCGACGTCTACCTCAAAGGCCAGATGGCGTTGCGTAACGACGGAAAGATCCTCGCGGTGCGGATGCACACGGACTCCGACCACGGAGCGTTTTTCTCCGACGCGCAGCCCTCGAAGTTCAAGATCGGGCTGATGCACTCCGCATTTGCGTGTTACGACATCCCTTCCGCGCATCTCACGGCTCGGGGTATCTACACGAACAAAGCACCGGGAGGCGTCGCGTATCGCTGCTCGTTCCGCGTCACCGAGGCAATGTTCTTCCAAGAGCGAATGGTGCAGGCCGCCGCCGACGAACTGGGCATGGACCAAGCTGAGTTCCGTCGTGTCAACCTCGTACGCGACGACGACTTCCCGCACCGCACTCCGTTTGGGTTCCTCACCGACTCGGGGCAGTACGAGAAGTGTCTCAACATGGGCCTCGAAGCAATCGGCTATGAGGACTTCCTTGCGCAGAAAGAAGAGGCCAAGCAGCGCGGGCGGCTGCTCGGGATCGGCATCTCGACGATGACCGAACCGCTTGGCGCCGGCAACAGCCGCGAGTACGACATTCTCGGCATCAAGATGTTCGACTCCGCCGAGTTGCGGGTCCACATGACTGGCAAAGCAATTCTTCGGACGGGCGCGAAGTCCCAGGGCCAAGGCCATGAGACCACATGGGCCCAGATCGTTGCACACGAACTCGGCATCCCCGCTGAGGACATCGTTGTCGAGGAAGGTGACACCGATACCGCACCGTTCGGCATGGGTACCTATGCATCTCGGTCCACGCCAGTCGCAGGGGCAGCGGTCTCGATGGTCAGCCGGAAGATCCGCGCGAAGGCACGCAAAATTGCCGCTCACCTGCTCGAGGTATCCGACGAGGACATCGAGTGGGAACTCGGCCGGTTCTATGTCCGCGGAGCCCAGGATCGCGGAGTGACCATTCAGGAGTGCGCAATGGCTGCGTACAGCAATGTGCCTGACGGCATGGAGCCTGGCTTGGAGAACAACGCGTATTACGACCCACCCAACCTCACCTGGCCTTTCGCCTGCTACATCGCGACAGTCGAAGTCGACCCTGAGACCGGAGTGTGGGACGTGTTGCGCGTGGTTGCCGTCGATGACTGCGGTGTGCGCATCAATCCAATGATCGTCGAAGGTCAGATCATGGGTGGGCTCACCGAGGCGTACGCGATGGCGAACATGCAATTCATCACGTTCGATGAGGCAGGCAATTGTGTCGGCTCGAACTACATGGATTATCTGCTACCGACCGCCTGGGAGACACCGGGCTTCGAACTCCACGAAGTTGTGACTCCGTGCCCGCACCACCCAATTGGAGCCAAAGGCATCGGCGAGTGCGCCACAGTGGGTGGCCCGGCAGCGTTCGTCAACGCAGTGATGGACGCCCTCAAGGGGACCGGCGTTCGTAACATCGATATGCCGCTGCTTCCCGATCGGGTCTACGAGGCACTCCAGACCGGACAAAACATCTCCGGAGCACCGCCGGTAAGGACCGACGGGTGAACCTCGACCGCGCCGTGGAAGGCTGGGGTGTGCTGGAGCGCGCCGTTGACCTTGCGCGTCGCGGAACACCGTTCGTGCTCGCCACCGTCGTCTGGCGCGAAGGCCCATCTTCAGGCCAACACGGCTCTCGGGCGATCTACACCGCGACCGGCGAAATTCACGGTTGGATCGGCGGAGCCTGCGCCGAGCCGGTGTTCAAACGCGAAGCAGTGAAGACACTCGAAGCCGGATCACCGCGATTGCTCGCCCTCGGCGCAAACGACCGCTTCGGTGATCTCCCCGACGGCACGATGGCTGTCGAAATGTCATGTCAGAGCGAAGGAGCTCTGCAGATCTATTTGGAGCCAGTGATATCGATGCCGCATCTCGTGATCATCGGTGATTCACCGATGGCCCAGACCCTCTGCGAGCAAGCTAGTCAGCTCGACTGGAACGTCGAACTCGTCGGAGGGCCTGATTTCAGTGAGGGCCTGTTGTCGTCGCACTCCATTGTGGTCGTCGCTACTCAGGGTCATGGCGATGAAGACATCGTTGTCGCTGCGTTAAAGGCGTCACCGGCTTACGTGGGCGTTGTGGCATCAGCGAAGCGAGGCGAAGTAATCCGGTCGTTCCTTGCCCAGTCTTTCGATGAGACCGAACTCGATGCGCTTCGCGTGCCGGCCGGTCTCAACCTCGGCAGCACAACCCACAAGGAAATGGCGGTGGCCATCCTCGCCGACCTTGTGCAGCGCCGAGCAGCGGGCGAGTTCGCTGCAGCCATTCAGATCGATCTGCCGAAGGTCGAGACAGCGATCGACCCCATCTGTGGAATGACGGTCGACGCTGTCGACACCAGCCATCCGCTCGATGTGGGCGACATGACGTACTACTTCTGCTGCTCGGGTTGCCGGGCAGCGTTCGGAAGCCAGCAGGGGGTATAGATGCTGATAACCAATAATTTCGAAGTCGATCATCCAATCGATCGCGTCTGGACGTTCTTCGAAAACATTCCGCAGGTGGCGAAGTGTCTTCCCGGAACCGAACTCAACGAAGAGATCGGCGAGGACCACTACGCGGGCGGGGTCGTCATCGGCCTCGGACCGGTCAAGCTCAGTTTCGACGGAAACGCGAAGATCCTTGAGCGCAACGAGGACACGCACACGATCAAAGTCGACGCGGCAGGAGCGGAAAAGAAAGGGCGCGGTCAAGCAGCAATGCTCGTTGACGCTGCGCTCGAAACGACCGCCAGCGGAACAAAGGTCGCAGTGACGATGGACCTGCAACTCTCCGGAGCAGCCGCCCAGTACGGACGTGGGCTCGTCTCCGACGTGACCGCCGTGCTTCTCGACGATTTCGCTGCCAACGCCGGAGCACGACTTGATGCGATCGCCGCCGGACGCAGTCCCGACGAGGTCGGCCAACTTGCGTCAAGTAGCCCCAGCGGTTTCGCGATCGGTCTGCGGGCCGTGCGGATGGCGCTTGCACGTATCTTTCGTCGGTTCTTCATGCCGTATTCGCCCGAGGCTGTATAGGAGACGCTCATGTTGTGGTGGATTGGAAATATTTTGCTGTTGGTAGCCGCACTGGTAGCTGTTGTGCTGCTCAGTCGGCTGCTCGGTGCAGTTGAACGTATTCGCAAAGCGAGCGACGACATCCTCGCTGGGGGCGTCGCCGCTATTGGTGAGCTCAACAACACCCCCGAGTTGCTCGCTACGACCGACACCGTGATCGAAGAAGTCGCCGACGGCGCTGTTCGGTACGCAGGTTCAGTCGCGAAGTTACTTCCGGAAGAGTAGGAGAGGTTCACATGTCATTAGTTGCCTGGGTCACGGTGATCATCGCTCTGTTGATCGTCTTTTTCGCTGCGGTCGGCTTATTCCGGGTCGCTGTTCATCTGCGAGCAGTCGACAAAACGCTCGAATCGTTGAACGGTGGAGTCGAAGTGATCGCAGCCAAAACCTCGACTGTGCCGACGGCGTTGCCGTCGGTAAACGCGAGCCTGAAACCCGTCCGCGACTTCGCGGACTCGATCTAAGGAGTTGCAATGCTGATGCTGGACACCAGCTGGACTATTGGCTTCACGGTCGGGGCCGTTGTTGTAGTCGCCGTCGTGGCTCTCGTGGTCCCGATTCTCATCCTTGCCCGATCAATTGGGCAACGCGCAGCGACGATCAACGGTCACCTCGAAGAGACCGTCGAAAACACCGACGCGCTGAAAGAACTCAATACGACGATCGACGCTGCCGGCGCGATCACTGCAGGGCTGAACCGCGGCCGCAAGCGGTTGGGGGGCTGAACCGTGATACAGGCAATTACTGATCGAGAAGAGGAGCTGTGGTGGACAGCGATTGTTCTCGGATTCGTCGTCATCGTCGCGGTCGTGGCACTGCTGACCTTGCTAGTGATGTTCGTGAGGACCATCGAGCAGCGGGTCGCTGCCATCAAAGTCACCCTTGAAGAAGCTTCAGCGAACACCGCTGACACGGCGTTGATCGGCCAGACCGCTGACGCTGTCGACGGCGTACTCAATGAAGGCCTCGAACATCATCTGTTCCTCGGCCGAGTTCTGGACAAGGTGCGCTCATGACCATGCTCGTCACTTTCAGTGTCATCGCGATCACCTTGCTGATTGCAGGCTTAGCGTTCTTCCTTTACGTGCTTGGCAGCCAGCTCGGCCGCGTGGCGACAATGCTCGAGGAATGCGCGCAGATCGTGTGGAAGATCGAGCGCGACACCGAGGCCATCGGCCCAGGCGTCGAGCGCATCAACCGCACCGGTGCAGTCGTCGCCGGGGCGCTACCGCTGCTGTATGGCTTCGCTGAAGGCATCGTTACAGGCGCCACCTACGAGCCGGAACCCGAAGGAACCGAGCGGCCGCCGGCCCTACCTGCAATGGGTTCACGACGGTCAAGGCTCAACGAAGCTGTCGGCTACAACCCTGAGCCAATCAGCCGCTAAAAGCCGCCGGCATTCATCACCCGACGTGGAGCGTCAGGTCTCGTTCGGGTCCCGATTGGTTGTCAACGGGCCAGTTGTCGGCGCGTCGTAGCGGCCGATCCACTCGTCTTGCCATGCCTGGTCGTACTGCTCAGGCGCGCAGCCCGGCTTGTACACGCTGAGGAGTTCCTTGACGATCTGGATCCGATGGCGTTCCGTCCCGCCGGGGACCTCGTACGTCGCGATGTAAACACCCCACTTCGTGCCCGCACGCCGTTCCCAACATTTGGCCCTTCGATGAGCGTTCGGTAACCCCGCTTCGCGCAGGTTTTCCGCCTGGTCAACGTCAATTACTGCGAAATCGTGAGGCTTGCCGTCCGGGTCAGCTAGGTACAGGATCGCGTACACGGCCCCCGTGACAGGCGGCTGCCAGCCACCAAGGACGCGGGGCCCCTCAAACGGGTAACCGGCAAGGGACCCGAGACGGATCATGGTTTTTTGACGGTCACTCGAAGTAGTCCTCTTCATCGCCGGTGACCTCGGCTTTGGTGACCGGCCACTGCGGTGCACCGGCCGTCACGACCGCTTCAGCGAACAAAGGGAGCGCCACGTCGACCGCTTCATCGGCACTGTCAGCCTCAACAACAATCTGCGCGCCGTAGCTCATTGCGCCGATACCTGACGCAATGCCGTCGAGCGGCGCCACTGCATCAGCGAGTGCGACGATCTCTTCGAGTTCCATCGGCCGGTCACCTTCGGCTTTAATCGACACACTCCACTTGCTCATTGTCTCATCATCCAATCTGTGCGAGGCGCGACGCGAAGTCCTCAAGACTCGCGAGATCTTTGCCCGAGGTGATCTCGTCGATATGAGGGCCGACGACTGCCATTGCGAGAGTGGGCGGAACGCCACCCTGTGCGTCGTGGAGCGGGTTCATCCACACGATGCGATGCGAAAGTCGTTCGAGCTTCTCCATCGCGACAGCAAGCACCGCCGGGTCGCCGCGGTCGAGGCCGTCGGAGCAGATGATCACTGTTGCGCCTCGACTCAGCCCACGCCGACCCCAGTCCTTCACGAACGTTTCAACCGAATCACCGATCCGCGTTCCGCCGTCCCAGTCGACAACTTTTTCAGCGGCCAACCGCATTGCGGCGTCGGGATTACGCCGGTCAAGCAAAGGTGTGACGCGGGTCAGACGCGTTCCGAAGCAGAACACTTCGACCTTCTGGGCGGCCTGGCGCATCGAATACGCGAACTGCAACAGGTTGCGTGAGTGATCAGCCATCGAGCCTGACACGTCAAGAAGCAGCACAAGCGTCCGCGGTTTGCGCTTGCGGTCCATGCGCAAAAGCGCAGTTGCGGCGGTGTGAAGGTCCATCTCTGCGCGTGCCATGCGGCGCACGTCGATCACCGACCCTGACGGGTCGTTGCAGTAGCGACGGGTCCGTCGTTTAGGTGGTTCGACGCGCATCCGGGCGATCATTCGGCGTACAGCGGCAAGCTCAGCGTCTGAGCAGGCAGAGAACTTTTTGGTGCGTTCGATCTCGAGTGACGACGCCTGCAATCCCAACACCAGCGGCGGCTCTTCGGACTCACGGTCCCCAGGCTCAGCGTCTGGCACATTGATTGTGCCGGTCGACCCCTGCGGGGCATGGCGATCCTTGGTGTGCTTTCGTTCAGCTCCGGCGGGTACGTGCAGAAAGTACCGGCGGAACAGCTCGTCGTACACGGGAAGATGGTCGCGGCGGTTGACCAGCGTGGTCCGTCCGGACCAGTAGACGTCCTCAAGGTCCGATGGCGTTAGTTCTGCGACCGCCCCGCAGAACGTCAACACGTCATCGGTTCCGACCGGCAGTCCGGCCTCGCGCAGCGCGGTGCCGAACGCGACGAGACGATCGACGATCTGCGGATCGCCGGTAGCTGCGTCGTGTTCTTGATCAGGCATCAGGTATGACACGGTCAATTCCCGACGACACGAATTCGAGGTCGTCGCGATCTTTGATCACCGAACCGAGCGTGTCGATCGCGGTCTCACCGTCGAGATTGTCAGCACCAATCGCGCCGAGCGCCTCGACCCAATCAATGGTCTCGGCAACTCCAGGCGGTTTGGCCAGATCCAAGTCGCGGAGACGATGAACTGCATCAACTACTTTGCGCGTCAAAGCTTCGGCCACGTCAGGAGCCCGAACCCGGACGATGTCGACTTCTTCGCTCACCGTCGGGTAGCCGATCCAGTGGTACAGACATCGTCGCTTCAGCGCATCGTGTAGCTCACGGGTTCGATTGGACGTGAGAACAACAATGGGTCTGTCCTCGGCTTTCATGGTGCCGATCTCGGGGATCGTGATCTGGAAGTCCGAGAGAAGTTCTAGGAGGAACGCCTCGAACTCGTCGTCGGCGCGATCAATCTCGTCAATCAGGAGCACCGACCTGCCGCCGGCACGGACTGCTTGTAGCAACGGTCGTTCGAGCAGGAACTCCTCCGCGTAGAGCCCGCCAACGGTGGCTGAGTCGGTGAGCTCACGTTCAGATAGGGCCCGCACGTGCAGCATCTGTCGTGCGTAGTCCCATTCGTACAGCGCCTGGTGCGTGTCGATGCCTTCGTAGCACTGCAGCCGGATCAGTTCACGGCCCGTGAGCTGCGCAAGGCATTTCGCCAACTCGGTCTTGCCGACACCGACCTCACCTTCAAGTAACAGCGGTCGGCCGAGTCGAAGCGAGATCAGCGTTGCGGTGGCGAGACCCCTGTCAGCGAGGTAGCCGACGTCGCGCAGCTGGTTCTGAAGGTCAGGGACGCTGGACGGCGGCTCCGCCGGTGGCTGAGTCATCGGAGCTCAGTCGTTCGTCGAGCCGAGCACCAGGTCTCGAACCGAGGCAGTATCGCCTGCAGCGAGCTTGCCTTCCCGGGCGAGGAGGTTGCGCCATGACGTGCCGAGGTCGTCATCGCCTTCGGCGATTCCATCGAAGCTGAATTCTCGGGCGTTGCGGCAGACCTTGGTCGGGCTGCAGTCCGCGTCGGCGCTGACGTCTTCGTTGCCTGCCCAGACGTCTTGC
Source organism: uncultured Ilumatobacter sp. (assembly GCF_963980585.1). Classification (NCBI taxonomy): domain Bacteria; kingdom Bacillati; phylum Actinomycetota; class Acidimicrobiia; order Acidimicrobiales; family Ilumatobacteraceae; genus Ilumatobacter; species uncultured Ilumatobacter sp. Next base: position 8,903 of record NZ_CAXCAM010000049.1, on the reverse strand, counting down.
AACACGTTGTCAATCTCGTGCGGATTGTTGGTCATCTTTGATCCCTTTGCCCCACTTTGGCCGGACGATGCAACGCCCGACTCACAAACTGTAGCGCGAGTCCACAGCAGGTGATTCCACGGAGCAGTCGATCAGCTATCGGGATCTTCGCGAACGCTCAGCATCTCACAGACCACCGACACGGCAACCTCCTCAGGAGTTCGCGCTCCGATCGGAAAGCCAGCTGGCCCGTGGACGCGCCGGGTATCGGTGACGCCCCGAAAGGCAAGCCAGTCACCACGATCCTCTTGCAGCGAACTCGGCCCGATTGACCCGATGTAGCCGACCCGCGAGCCGAGTGCTGCTTGCAGGACGCGGCCGACAGCTTCAGTGTCGTGGCCCATCACGACGATCCCGTCGATAGCAGACAAGTTGGCAGCGACACCGATGGCGTGATCGGCGCCACTCACCCGGTCCACGCTCCAACCAACGAACCCTGCAGCGTGGCTGAGCGCATCAGCCATCGGCCCACCCCCGAACAGGACGAGTGACGGCGTCGGCGCCCAGCTCGCGCTGAGCTGCTCGTCGTCAAGGCTGAAGCCAGTCGAACCCTGCGGGGCGACGAAACGAATCTCACTTAATCGGTCATTTTCCTTCGCAGCCACGATGGCGACTGGTTCGCGTTCCAGCAACGGCTCCCACAGCTCCTCGGGGAGGACCTCAGCTGGCGCGAACACAATGCGCACGACAGTGCCCTGCGGAACCCCAAGTGCGGACGACTCGATACCGTCGAGCTCGCAGGTAACGACACGTGCCTCGTTCGACCCGCTGAGGGAAAGCTCAACTAAGCGACTGTCGAGCGCGCCACCGAGCAGTGAACCGAGGCGTCCCCCGCCCGGCGTGATTGCGACCGCATCAGTCGGATCGAACGTCGGTACCTGCTCAGGGTCGAGACTCCACGCGACATCTACGCGCGTGCCCCCTCGAAGGCACGCAGCGACACTCAGAGCAATTCCGTACACGACTCACACCGTAGTGTTAGCTAGCGTTCGTCGACATGTGGGAAGCCTCACGATGATCGTTACAGCGCTGGTGTTAGCTGCCGGGTCGTCGCGGCGCCTGGGTCAGCCCAAGCAGCTGCTCCCGTTCCGTGAAGCGACCTTGCTCGACGCGACGATTGAGACTGTCACTGGTTTCGGTTTCGCCCAGACGATCGTCACCCTTGGAGGTGCTGCTCCCGAGGTGCGCGAAACGGTCGATCTGTCGGGGGTCGACGTGGTTGACAGCGTCCATCACACCAACGGTTGTTCGTCGTCGATCGTGTCAGCTCTCGATGCGATCAACCCGAAAGCTGCGGGCTTCGTGCTGTTCCTCGGCGACCAGCCGGGCGTGCCGTCTGCGGCCGTCGACTCGCTTCTGGATGCAGCCGCAGCGGGCGCCGAGCTCGCAGTTATCGAGTACAACGACGGCACCGGTCACCCGTTCTGGTTCGCTCGCAGCATGTTCGGTCCGCTCGCTGACCTGCACGGCGACAAGGCAGTGTGGAAGCTTCTCGAGTCCGGTCAACACGAGACGGCCCGCGTGCGAGTCGATGCCGACATCCCGTTGGATGTCGACACCTGGGAGGACTACCAACAGCTTCTCGCCAACGATTGAAGCAGACAAAAACTTCTTCGCCCATCCGCTTCGAGCGCGTCCCTTTGCCAAAAAGTCTTTCGGCTCCGTCGTGAGCGAAAAAGACTGAGTGACCGACGATGCCGGCAACCCTCACAGTCCCGACGCGCTGACCTTTGAGAAGGAGTTCAGTGCAATCTTCGACGCAACTGGCGGGTCCCGCAGAGGTCGTCTTGCATCTGCTTGTATGGAGGTAACCAAACGAAAGGGAGTGCGCAATGGATAACAACGACCTACACAAATGGATCAGCCACCGAGCAGACATGCTTTTCGTGTGTTTGAAAAGTCTCATGTTGATGACCGTTGGCATTGCGATTGCCGTTTCATTAAATCGATTCAGCGATGACGGCAAACAAGCCCTGTCGGTTGCGGTCGGAGCGCTCGGGTTTTACCTGTGGTTTCTTTCATTCGGCGCTGTGATGGACATTGCTGCGATGCGCAAAGACATGAGCGAAGAACTCCAAGGCTCCGCGTTCGGCACACAATTCCTCAAAGCGCCGTTCCCGATCTACATCGCGGTGACGACACTGGTGATGCTTGGCGTGCCTGTGATGTTGATTCTTCTGCTCAACTCTTGACGCAACCGGTTTCGCGTTCAAACGGTCTTACCTCACACTTTTTGACTTTCACGAATGTCGGGTAACTTCAAGTCACGTGGATGAAATCTTTGCTGGTGGGCCTTCTTGTTGTCACCGGAGTTGCGTGTAGCTCCGATGACGAGGCGTCAAACGGTCGTGAGTACGCAGCTGAAATTCGAGAGAACTTCCTTGAGTCCTGCCGTGGTGCTGGTGGAGAAGATTCGTACTGTTTGTGCGTGTTAGAGGGACTCGAAGGCGAGTACACCCAAGAAGAGTTCATCGAAGTCGAAGTCGAAATGGCTGCAAGCGGAGCGACACCTCCGTTCATTACCGGTCTTACCTCTCGATGCGCGTAGGCCGCTCTGACTGAAGCGAACCGGGCCGGCGTGATCGGCTGACAAACCTCGACCGGCTGAACCGTCGAACATGTTTGTGTTTCGCCCGCAGGGCTGATGGCCCCGTGTTCTAGAGCGTGGTGGACGTGGTGTTAGCCATAGCTTTCGCATCCCCAGCCGTCACCGTCGCGGTCGAGGCGGTGGTAGTCGGGTCCAGTTATACGGACCTTGCGACGAATGTCAGAGCAGTCGAGATCTGGGCCAGGCAGGTTCCAAAGCTCAACTGCTGAGCCTGTTTGCGGCAGCGACACGACCACACAGTCAAACGTGTTCTCGCTGTCTGTCGCGCGGTACTGGTCTTGGTATCGGTGCAGTGGGTAGCCGTCGATCGCGTCGTATCGGGCGTTCGCTTTTCCGGCTTCGATCATGCTCAGACCAACCGGTTTGCCGTCCACCAGAACATGACGCAGCAGACGGTCGTACTTGTCGGTGTCATCACCGCTGTCTGCGGTCAACGAGACCGTCCCAGTTGCCAGCAGATCGGCAAGGAACTCGCTGGCTTCGTCGTAGCCGCATTCGCCTCGCTCGGGTGTGTCGTAGCCGAGGATGCGAATTGACTGACCGTCGGTCTTGATGGTGTCTCCGTCCACGACAGTCCAAGATGTGATCACAACGCCGGGTACCGCAGGGTCCTTTACGACAATGACCACCGGAGCCGATGTTGAAACGGGTGTAGTACTTGGTGACGTAGCGGTTTGTGCATCGGGGGTTGTCGAGGCAGCAACGTCTCCGCTGTTGTCATCAATGACCACAGGCAACGTCACAACTGCAGTGGTCGTAGGCGGTGCCGTGGTAACAGGTACTGCTGTTGCTGCAGGAAGCTCACTGTCGGTTCCACAAGAAACGACAGCCAACACGCTGAGCCCAAGGACGATGATTCGCCGAGTCATGACACCTCTCTATCTCTCCATTTCGCTGGTTGGACATCCGGTTCCAGTTCAGAAGCCCAGCCGTAAATGAAAAGTTAAATCCCCTGGGGCAATCCGTGCTGCTTCACCGGCGCACCGTGATCTTCGAGACGACTCTCAACTCCATCATCGATGTCGTTTTCGTCGATCAGGTCAACGCCTGTTTCACCGTACTCTTCAGCGTTTGTAAGGGCTGCAGCCCTCTGAGTTGTGCGCGAGGGGGGACTCTGAAGCGACTTAGCGGGCTGGAGCCCTAAAGCGATGCCCTTGGAGTTCGGCTCATGCACAACGTTGACAGTGTCCGGACCCAGTTGTTCGTCACCCATCCCATTGACAGTACCGCGCTGATGTCACACAGCTGCTTGCAACTATGTACAAAGGGAATCACGAAGAGGGTCGCGACGGGCGCACGAGGAAACTCGCACGTGTACGCGCAAGGATAGAGCCATCTTGCCCGTTCCCAGTTGCCGACCGGGGATAACCAATGTGTCCCAGTCAAATTGCCTGTCAATCAGCCAACGCCGATCCGACTGTGCCTCGGAAGGACGCTCCACCGGACAGATCAGCAACTGCGATTATCGGGCGCTCGATAAGGGCCGGAGTGTTGCGCTACCGATGCCGCGATGGTGTATGTCTCGGACTGTGCCCATTGACGTCGATCACGAGATTGGAGGCTGCGTGGGACGCAAACGCGCTCGTAGCCCTCGCAGAGGCAGTACGGCGACGACGGATCACCATGCACGCTACGATCCGCACCCAATCCGTCAACGCAAGAGTGCCTGGTGAGGTGCCCTCGCAATCACTACAACATATTGGGTGACGATGGTTCCGTGCTAGCGGCTGAGGGTTGATCAGTTGTGGCCGATCGTGCTTCGATTGAACTTCGATCGGATTACCAGTCCAGTTCGTGGCGGTACGGGACGTCAGCGCCGGCCCGAGAACACGTGATTGCGGCGGCCGCGACCGCACGCTCGGCGAAGGTTTGCCAGTCGGCGGCGTTGAGCTCACCGAGGTCGATCTCGTCACCCTCGAAGCGTTCGTTGATCGAGGTGAGCACCGTTCCGACGATCGTGTCGCCTGCGCCCACGGTGTCGACGACGTCGACTGGGGGCGGGACTGCCCGCGATTCTGACGACAAGGTGAGGACGGAAAGACCATCCGATCCCCGGGTCACGATGACTGCACGGACTCCTTGGGCGAGCAACCACTCGGCCGACTGCTCGGGCGTTCGGTCGGGCCAGATCCACTCGAGGTCTTCGTCCGACCCCTTGTAGATGTCGACGTGCGGTAGCCATCGATCGTGAAAGTTGTTCCATACATCGCGGTCGTCGATGACCCGCGGCCTGATATTCGGGTCAAGCGACACCAGCCCGTCGTGTGATTCGGCCAACTCGGCCAGCGTCTCCGCAGTTCGCCCGCGGAAAAGTCCGAGGGTGCCGCCATGCACGATGTTCGCTCGACCACTCACCTTCGACACATCGAGGTCGGCCAACAGCGTGTCAGCCGTTCCTTCTCCCTCGAAACGGAAGCGCAGCTCGGGGACGTGTTCGACGATCGCCCGTGCGGTCGGCGCATCGAAACGCTGACAGAGCGACACGTCGACACTGTTGGCCTCGAGGTGCGACCAGAGCATCTGGCCGAAGTGGTCGGTCGACACTCCTCCAACAAACGCGGAAGGCGCACCGAGGCGAGCGGCCGCGATCGCCACGTTCATCGGCCCGCCACCGGGAACCGGATCGGGGACGACGTCGACAAGCGCCTCGCCGCAGCTGAAGATCATTCGTCCAACGTTTTGAGGTTCAGTCGCCGAGGCGTTCGCCGTCGCCGCCAAACAGATGAACCGGGCCAATGATGGAAACCGACACGTTGTCACCGCGGGTGATGTCACTCTGGCCGTCTTCACGAACCACCAGCACGAGCTCTTCGCCCTGATGCTGGGTCCTCACATGGAGAAATGACTCAGATCCGAGTGCCTCCACGACCGACACTTCGCCATCGAGGCCACCATTTGCGAGCGTGAGATGCTCGGGCCGAACGCCGACCGCGAGGTCAGTCGAATCATCCGACGATGCAGCTGCCGTCTGATCGGCCGTGAGCTCGATCGGCAAAGAGCCGATCGCGAGCCGTCCGTCGATGCGCTCGACGTCGACGATGTTCATCGCGGGCGAACCGATGAACCCGGCGACAAAACGATTCTTCGGCGAGTTGTACAGCGTCCGTGGAGCGTCGACCTGCTGCAGGATGCCGTCCTTCAGAACAGCGACACGGTGCCCCATGGTCATGGCTTCGACCTGGTCGTGAGTGACGTACACCATCGTCACACCGAGCCGTGCTTGGAGGTCGGCGAGTTCGGCGCGAGTCTGCACTCGCAACTTCGCATCGAGGTTCGACAGCGGCTCGTCCATCAGGAACACCTGGGGACTCCGCACGATCGCGCGGCCCATGGCGACTCGCTGGCGTTGGCCGCCAGACAGGTTCTTGGGCTTCCGATCGAGGTACGGCGTGAGGTCCAGGATGCGTGCGGCTTCTTCCACCTGCCGGCGACGCTCTTCCTTCGGCACCTTGGATTGCTTGAGCGCGAAGCCCATGTTCTCAGCGACGGTCATGCTGGGGTACAGCGCGTAGTTCTGGAACACCATGGCGATGTCACGGTCCTGCGGGGGCTTCAGGGTCACGTCGACATCGTTGATGTAGATGCTGCCCTTGTTGACGGTCTCGAGGCCGGCCAACATGCGCAACGCCGTTGACTTGCCAGAACCGGAGGGTCCGACCAGGACTAGGAGTTCGCCGTCGTGGATGTCGAGGTCGAGGCTGTCGACCGCAGGGATCTCGCTGCCGGGGTAGATCCGGCTCGCTGCTTCGTATCGCACTTCAGCCATGACGCTGCTCCAGTCGTTCTCGTGAACTTTCGGGGTTCGGTCGCACGTGTATGTTCACGAGAACCGTTGTGTGGTTGGTGAGAGATTGCGGGGCGGCCATCACTTGATGGCTCCCATCGCAAGGCCGCGGATCATGCGCTTCTGAGCGATCCAACCGGCGAGAACGACGGGCAACGTTGCAAGGACCGACGCGGCGCTGAGTCCCGCAAGGAACTGGCCTTGAAATTTTTGCTGTGAGTTGACCCAGACCGGAATGGTGGACGCACCGACCGGGTTCAACTGCACGGCAAGGAAGAACTCGTTCCACGCAAAGATCACACACAGCAGGGCAGTTGCTGCCAAGCCGGGTGCCACGATCGGCATGATCACCTGACGGATCTGGCCTATCAGGCTGCAGCCGTCGATCTGCGCTGCTTCGATGAGTTCCTTGGGCACTTCGGCGAAGAACGATCGCAACATCCACACGGCGAGGGGCAGGTTCATTGCCGTGTAGAGGATGACGAGGACGGTTCGCGTGCCCAGCAGATCGAGGTCGCGGGCGATGATCCAGAGCGGCATGATCGCACCCACGATCGGCAAGAACTTCGTGGAGATGAAGAAGAACAGCACGTCGCGCCACTTGCGCATCGGGCGAATCGCCAGGGCGTAGGCGGCTGGCACGGCGAGTGCCATGACGAGCACCGTCGAGATCAACACGATCCAGAACGAGTTACCGAACGCCTCGGTGAAGCTCAGCAGGCCGGTGGTTGATTCGGTGACTTCGGAGAAGCGGTCGAGGGTCGGGTCGAAGAACAGCACTGGACTCGAGTTGGCGACGGATTCTTCCTTGAAGCCGTTGAGCGTGAGCCAAAAAAGCGGGAAGAAGAACAGCAGGCCGATGATCCACGTCAGCAACGCGAGGAGATGGGCAACGACGCGGTTCTGACCGAGGATAGGTTCGGCTTTGGGGGCACGGGTGAATACAGCCATCAGGAATCGTCCTTCAGCAGGTTGGACAGCACTCGCAAACCGATGTTGGCGATGATGATCGCCGCGATGACCATGACGATGGAGTACGCCGACGCCAGACCGAATCGGTTGCCACCGCCGATCGACCGCTGTGCGATGTAGAAGGGCAGGTTCTTGGCGCCGGGTTGACCGCCGACGATGACTTCGATGTGGTCGTACACCTGGATGAGATAGATGGCGCCGAGCAACGTGCCGAGTTCGAGGAACGGACGAAGCTGAGGGAAGGTGATCTGGCGGAAGATGCCGAACGTCGTGGCACCGTCGACACGAGCGGCTTCGAGGACCGATGTGTCTTGGCCTTGGAGGCCGGCGAGCACGATCAACATCATGAACGGACTCCACTGCCACACGAGCACGACGACGACCGAGGCAAGTGGGTACCGGGTGGCGAATTCGACGGACTCAAAGCCGAACAGGTTGATGACCCAGTTGATCACGCCGAACGTGGCACTGAACATCTGCGTCTTCCACATGAAGCCGGCAACGACCGGCATCACCAGGAACGGGGTGATGAGCAGCGTGCGCACGAAGCCCTGACCAAAAAACTTGCGGTCGAGGAGGATGGCGAGCAGGGTGCCGACGATCAGCGAGAACAAGACCGCCATCACGGTCATCTGCACGCTGATCCAAGCAGCGTCTCGGAAGAACTTGTCGTCTGGCAGGGAGGTGTAGTTGTCGAGACCGATGAACTCACGCGGCTCGGGCGTGTCAAGCCGCCATTCGGTGAGACTGTAGAAAAGTGTGAACAGGAACGGGATCTGCGTCACCACGATGGTGAAGAGCAGCGCGGGAAGAATCGGAATTCGGCGCTTCCACCCTTCGCGACGTTCTAAACGTTTGACTTCGTCGGCGCGCGATTCGGTGTCGCGATCGACAACAGCGTTCGACATGACGCTCCCCCTTCGAGATGGCCCGGTTGTGACTGTAAACAACCCGGCCGGGCGTACGAGACGCCCGGCCGGACTGATGTTCAGTATTCGGTTTTCAGAATTCGGCGTTCAGTACCCCAGGGTGACCGACCCGGCCGAGCGTGAGCCCGACCGGATCGATCGTTTCACTCCCTGAGGGGGATCAGGAGCTCAGGGGGATCAGGTGCTCACTTCAGAAGCGATGATCTGGCAGTCACTCAGTGCGGCGTCGACGCTCATCGAACCAGCGATGGCTGCGGAGAACAGCTCGGTGCAGCGGGTGCCGACGTCCTGGAATTCGGGAACACCGACGTACTGCACGCCGGGCAGACCGGGCCGCGGCGTGGTGCCGGGGTTGTCGATCGGGGCAGCGAGCATGGCGTCGAGGGTGCGCTGGGCAAATGCGTCGGCAGCCTCGAGGTACTCGGGGTTCGCGTACAGCGACTGACGGGTGCCCGGAGGAACTGCGGCCCAGCCGTCGGTGTCAGCAACGAGCTGATGGTAGTCAGCGTTGGTTGCCCAGTCGATGAACTGCCATGCGGCGTCCTGGTCGGTGGTGCTCGCCGGGATGGCG